>JAUSJX010000141.1 GCA_030647435.1 Candidatus Rokuibacteriota bacterium | reverse complement strand
GCGGCTGCACTACGCGCGCACCTGCCGCCAGTGGGTGGAGCGCCTCCAGGCCCGTGCCGACGAAGCCCGGGCGCTCGCCGGCGAGCGCACCTACCGGACCTGGCTGCTCTACCTCGCGTGCTCGTCGATGGCCTTCGAGGGCGGCTCGATCGGGCTCTACCAGTTCCTGCTGCGCAAGCAGTGGAACCGGGTGGGCTCTGCCGGGCCCACGACTCGCGAAGACCTCTACGCCTGAGCCGCCCGCCCGCCGCATTCGCTCGCGCCCCCGGCCTCCGGGTGGGATAATCCCGGGAGCGTCGCACAGCTCTCGCTCAGGAGGCTCGATGACTACGGTCGGACGCAGGCCCGCGGTCGTCGCCGTGTGCATGCTCGCGGTGCTCGCGGTGGGAACGCCCGCAGGGGCGGTGGAGTACCGGCTGAAGGTCGCGAGCATCTTCGACCAGGCGATGATGTCCTTTCTCAGCCGGGGCGAGCTGGATGACGGCGCCACGGGGCCCGGTTTCCAGCGGCTCGCGGCGCAGCTGGACCAGGGCAGCGGAGACCGCGGGATGAATGTGACCCATCGCCCCCTCAACGCCGTGCCCGATAGCATCGCGCGCGCCTGGGGTGGCGTCGCCATCCGGGCCCAGATCGCCCGCGGCGGCGTCGTCTCGTACTGGGACGAGGTGCGCTGGGACGGCAGGCCCGGCGAGCGCAGCATCTGGATCGTCAAGCCCAACGGCCGGGAGAGCCCGCAGGCCGTGAGCCACGTCGTGCTCAAGGGCACGACGCCGCCGACGCTCTACCAGCCGTACACGGCGGCGTGCGGCACGACCCGGCTTCCGGTGATGCAGCTGGGGATCCCGCTCATCGCCTTCCAGGAGTGGCGCGGCGACGTGTGGGACAAGTACGTCGCCAAGAGCCTCAACCTGAGTCACGGCATCGGCGCCGTGGTCGGCGTGAACAACAACGCGGTGATGGCGAACCTCGTCTACATCATCGTCGAGCAGGGGCCCACGCCCACCACCTTCGAGGTTGTTATCACCTGGAGCGACAGCAATGCGCAGGCGCCCGGAGGCGGTGGTCCCGTTCTCGGCACCTTCTAGGCCCAGGCGCCCGGCCCGCGCGCTCTCCTGCGCCCTTGTGTTGCTCGCGGGCGCTCTCCTCCGGCCGGCTCTCGGCGCCGGGGGGGAGGGCGCGCCCGCGCTTCCGCCGGGCGTGCCGCCTACCGAGCTGGCGCGGATCGAAAACGTGCTGGCGAAGGCGACGGTTTCGACGCGCGTCGAGATCGAGCCGTACCCCCTGCGGCTCGCCGTCTTCGACTACCTGCTCGACCACCCGGAGTTCGCCACACAGGTGACGCGGGCGCTGAAGCTGGCGCGCTACCGCATCTGGCGCACCGCCGACGGCCTGAACCTCGACGACGGCTGGGGCGTCACGGGGCTCATCACGCCGTTCTACGGCGAGGGCGGTCTGCGCGTCGTCTACGCGCGCGGGCGCTACGAGCAGAGCGTGCTCCCCGACATCCGCGGCCAGGCCGTGATCCTGCTCCACTACGCCGACGGCCCAGGTCCCAACGGCCGGCCGGCGCTCGCCACCTCCATGGAGGTCTTCGCGCAGCTGGACAGCGCGATGGTCGCCACTTTCGCCGGCTCGATCGCGAAGTCCAAGGCCACGAGCGAAGGGCTGCACGTGCTCAAGGTCTTCTCGCGCCTGTCCACGCACCTCGAGCGCCGCGCCGACGAGGTGCTGGCCGAGCTGGGTCGGCGCCCCGAGGTCTCGCGCCAGGAACTCGAAGGGTTCCGCCGCCTCCTCAAGCGCTAGCAGGCGGCCGATAAGGGCCCATCTGCGCCATTTAGCATGAAGACTCTTGGGGCGCCCTCGGCCGCACGCTCGTGGCCGTTCGAGCTGAGGGGCGGAGCCCCGAGGCGAGGGCTGAGACAGTGGTACGCCTCGCGTGCGGCCTTCGGGCGCCGCCTCGCATCTGGACCCTTCTCAGCCGCCTTCGAGCTTTTGGATCGGGTGTTAGAAATCCGACGAGGATTGGCGGTCCAGGATCCGGTCCCGCACATGGCGGCCGAGGGCTGCCGCGTAGCGGCGCAGCCGCTCCGGCATGTTGCTCTGTCCGGCCGGCGCGGGATCGAGACCGAAGACGGTCTTCGAAAAGTTCAGCGGCCCCTGTACGGCCCAGATCTCGTCGTGGGCGTTGGGCGGGAGGATCCGCGCCGGGTCGCCCACGGCAACCCAGCCGATGGGCACGACGGCGTCGGGGGCGAGCACGGTCTTGATGTGGACGACCCCGTTGATGCGGACCGTGCTCCGGGCGCCGATCCGCGCGCCGTTGAAGACGGAGGCGCCGGTGGCGACGAACACATTGTCCTCGACGGTGCAGCCCGAGAGATGGGCGTGAGGTCCGACCAGGACGTGGTCGCCGATCCGGAGCGGATGGGCCTTCGTGCCGCGCAGGACCGCCTGCTCCATCACGACGCAGCGCGAGCCCAGGATCACAGAGCCGCCCTCGGCGGTCAGCACCGCGCCGAAGAGGATGCGGCACTCCGGCCCGATCGTTACGTCGCCCGACACCGTCGCGTTGGGGGCGACGTAGGCGCTCGCGTGAATGCTTGGACGCCGGCCTTCGTGTTCGAGGAGCATGAAGCCTCCGCCCAGGCTCAGGGGGTGAGCCAGCTGAGCAGGTAGGGCACGCTCAGGATGAGGAGCGTCCCGACCGCCGCGACGATGAGCACCACACGGAACCATCCCGCCGCGAAGAGGGTATGCGACCCGGGCGCCGCGAGAGGCTTCTCGGCCAAGCTGAAGAGCGCGACCAGGGCGAGGATGAGCCCCCACGAGAGCACGATGATCCCGAGCGGCCGGATCCAGGGAGGCAGGCCGGGGACGTGGATGGGCAAGCGCGCCCCGATGGTGCCGAGCAGCACGAGCGCGGCGACCAGCCACCGTCGCGTGCGCCACCACACGACCCAGGCCAGGGTCGCATACATGGCGAACGCTCCCACGTCGAGCGCCAGGCGCCAAGGTCCGCAGGTCTTGGGCGAGCCTTCGCACTTGACGAGGACGATCGCGAACCAGATCCAGACCCAGGCGACGAAGAAGACGAGCAGGACGAATGCGAAGAGAGGCATGCGGCCGCCGAAGACTTCCGGCGCCAGCTTCCACCAGGCGCGGCCCATGATGAAGGCCGCGGCCACCACGCCGATCCAGGCGAGGGCGTGCACCGGCGTCTCGGCCGGGCCGAGCGCGGGCAGGCGCGCGAGCGCGATCACGGCGAACAGGAATATCCCGACGAAGCCCACGAAAGACGCCGTCCTATAGGGAAGCAGGCGCTGTGGCATGTGCGTCTCCTCTCAGGACGCAGGGGCGCCGTGGCGCCCCGCGCCGCCGGCGAAGCGTGCCGCGCCTTCGAAGCTCTCGCCCGAGTCGATGGTGGCCTTGCCAAGCTCGAACTCCCGCGCGAGCGCGGCTCCGAGATCCATCCCGAAGGTTTCGTAGACGGAGCGGCGGTCGCTTATGACGCAGTTGGGAGGGAAGGCGGCGATCTCCTGCGCGAGCGTCTCGGCCGCCTCACGGGCTTGTCCGGCCGGCACGACGCGGTTCGCGAGGCCGATGCGCTCGGCTTCGGCCGCTCCCACCGGTCTGCCGGTGAGGATCAGGTCGAGAGCGCGGCTCATGCCGATCAGCCGCGCGAGCCTGATTGTCCCGCCATCCACGAGCGGCACGCCCCACCGGCGGCAGAAGACGCCGAAGGTCGCCGTCTCCTCCATCACGCGGAGATCGCACCAGAGCGCCAGCTCGATGCCGCCCGCGACGGCGTAGCCGGAGACCGCGGCGATGACGGGCTTGGAGAGCAGCATGCGCGTCGGGCCCATCGGGCCGTCGCCCGTCGCCTTGACCCGGCTGCCCTCGCTGCCGAGGGCCTTGAGATCGGCGCCCGCGCAGAAGGTGCCGCCCGCTCCCCAGAGCACGGCCGCGCGCGTGGCGGGATCGGCCTCCACCGCGCGAAAGGCCTCGGCCAGGGCGCGGGCGGTGTGCCCGTCCACGGCGTTCTTTCTCTCGGGGCGGTCGATGATGACAGTGCCTACAGCCCCGCTTTGCTCGACCCGGACTGACATGACGCGAGCCTCCATGGCTTCAGCGGGCCGGGGGCTGGGCGCCTGCCAGGTAAGCATCCAGCGCGGCCTGGGACGTGAACTCGGGCGTGGTGTCCGGCACACCGAGATAATACACGGTGAGCGTTGATTTCCGGGCGCGCCATTCGGCCTCCGTCGCGTAGAGGTGGATCTCGCGCCGCGGAAAGTCCGCGAAGCCCGCGCGGGGGCTCTTGACGTCGGCCCGCGCCCCGAGCGGCACGCCCTCGACGACCGCGGTGCGCCGCCCGGTAAAGGGGTTCACGCCTTCCACGCGGAGGTACGCGTAGCGCGCCATCGGATTGCTTATGCGGGTGACGACGACGGTCTCCTCCTCCGTCGGCGCCCGGAGCACGCCCCAGACGATGCCGATGCCGGGAGAGAGAAACACCGAATCGCCGCCATGAACGGTTTCGACTTGGGCCCAGACCGGGGCCCAGACCGGGGCCAGCAGCGGCAGCACCAGGAGGGCGATGAGGATCACGCTCCACCCTCGAGGATCCAGACGCCGCTCGAGGGCACGTCGAGGGTGACGGCCTCGCCGGGGGCGAGGAACCCGGAGCCGCCCGCGCCGTAGCCCGTCACGTGAAGGGTCTCGCCGCCCACGCGGACGTGGTACTCGACCTTCTCACCGAGGAAGGTCCGCGATACGACCGTTCCTCTCAGGCCGGCCCCGCCGGTTGACATGGCAATCGACTCGGGGCGAAGCACGAGCGTGACGGACGCGCCGAGGGCGGGCCTCGCGCCCGAAGCCGCCACGCGGAACCTGTGGCCCTCGACTTCGACCTCGACCCCGGCGTCTCCCGCGGCCGTCACGCGCCCGCGCAGGAGGTTGGTCCTGCCGATGAACTGGGCCACGAACTCTGACGCGGGACGGTGGTAGAGCGTTTCTGCGCTGCCCTCCTGGACGATGACGCCCTGGTGCATGACGGCGATCCGGTCGGAGATCGCCATGGCCTCCTCCTGGTCGTGGGTCACGTAGACCGTCGTGATGCCGAGCGTCTTCTGGAGCCGCTGGATCTCGCCGCGCATCTGGATGCGCAGCCGCGCGTCGAGGTTCGACAGCGGCTCGTCGAAGAGGAGTACCCGGGGTCTCACGACGATGGCCCGCGCCAGCGCCACCCGCTGCTGCTCGCCGCCCGAGAGTTGGTGAGGCATCTGGCGGTCGTAGCCGGCGAGCCCCACGAGGTCCAGCACTAGGCCGACCGCGCGTGCGATCTCGGCATCGGCCTGCCGCTGGACGCGCAGCCCGTAGGCGACGTTCTCGAAGACGGTCAGATGGGGGAAGAGCGCGTAGCTCTGGAAGACGAAGCCGATGCTCCGCTGGTTGGCCATGAGGCGCGTCACGTCCTGGCCGCCGATCCACACGCGGCCGGCGTCGGGCTCCTGAAAGCCCGCGATCATCCTGAGCGTCGTGGTTTTTCCGCACCCGGAGGGGCCGAGGAGGGTCAACAGCTCGCCCGGACGCACGTCCAGGCTCACGTCGCGGACGGCGTAGACCAGGCCCTTGACCCGGTGGTCGAAGCGCTTGGAGACGCCCTCGAGCCTGATCGCGACGGGGGAGGGGCTAGCCACCGAGGAAGCTCGTGACCTGGAGGTTGCCCGCCGACTGGAACCGCCGGAGCGCCCAGGAGATTGCCGCCATCACCACGAAGACGATGGCGACGACCAGCACGGAGAAGGCCGCGGCGGGGCCGAGCGAGAGCTCCGTCATGTTCTCGAGGATGCGCACGGTGATGAGCGTCCAGTTGATGGACACCAGGAAGATGGTCGCGCTGATCGCGGTCATCGAGCGGATGAAGACGACACCGAGCCCCGCGAAGAAGGCGGGCAGGATGAGCGGCAGGGTGACGCGCCTGAAGGTCATGCCGCTACGCGCCCCCAGCCCCTGCGAGGCCTCCTCGATGCTGGGATCGATCTGCTGGAGGAGCGCCACCGTCGCGCGGATGCCCGTCGGGCTGTAGCGGAAGACGTAGCAGGCGACGATGATGAGCGCCGTGCCTGTGAGCGCCAGCGGGGGGCTGTTGAACGCGATCAGGTACGCGATGCCGACGATGGTGCCGGGCAGGGCGTAGTTGATCATCGAGACCATCTCCATGGCCTGCCGCCCGGGGAAGCGCCGCCGCGCCACGAGGTAGCCCACGAGGACGCCGAAGAGACCGCCCAGCGGCATGCCCACGCCCGCGATGATGAGCGTGTCGTGGATGGCCTTCCACCCTTCCGTGAAGATCACGTGGTAGTGCCGCCACGTGAGCGCGTGGTTGGCGCCGAAGGCCATGACCACGGAGGCGTAGAAGAGGAGCGCGTAGAAGTAGGCGATGACTACGGCCACGGCCGCGCACGCCGCGGGCAGGAGCCGCCGCGCCCACGGCGCCACGCTCTTGGTGACCGTCGCGGGCCCGGCCTTGCCCGTGACCGTGACGTAGGCGCCGCGGCCGACCCAGTAGCGCTGGAGGAAGTAGACGGCCGCCGCGGGCACGAGGAGCGCGAAGGACAGCACGGCGCCGCCCTTGAAGTCGAAGAGCCCCGTGATCTGGAGATACGCCTGGGTCGGCAGCACGGGGAAGCTGTTGCCCGCCAGGATCAGCGGCGTGGCGAAATCCGCCAGCGAGGCGGCGAAGAGCAGGAGGAATGCATTGGCGAAGCCCGGCACCGCCAGCGGCAGCGTCACCGTCCTGAAAACCCGCCAGCGCGAAGACCCGAGCGAAAACGCCATGTCCTCCACGTTGGGATCAATCGCCGCGAGAATCGGCCTGAGGGTCAGGTACGCGATGGGGAAGTAGGTCAGCGTCTCGGCGAAGAGCGTGCTGTGCAGCCCGTAGGCCGTCGCCCCCTTGATCCCGAGCAGGTGATAGGTGATGAGGCCGCGCGGCCCGAAGGAGAAGATCATGGCGATGGCCGTCGTGAAGGGCGGTGAGACGAGCGGCAGGAGCGTGGCGGCGTCGAGCGCCGCGAGCCACCAGCGCCCGAGCCCCGCGCGCGCGGCGGTGTAGGCGAAGAGAAAGCCCAGCGCCGTGCCGCCCGCGGCCACCAGCGCCGCCAGCAGCATGCTGTTGGCGAAGGCCTGGCGGTGGTTGGGGTCGCCGAGTACGGACCAGACGTGGCCGAGCGAGAGGCGGCCGCCTTCGAAGAAGGCAAGCCAGGTCAGTCGCGCCAGCGGGAAGAGGACGAAGAGCCCGAGCAGCGCCCAGAGAACGAGGACCGTCACCAGGAGAGCGGGGTCGCGCCCGAGCCGCCTCACGGCGGCCGTCATTCCTTCGCGTTCAGGACCTCGCTGATCCAGCGGTTCACGACGCGCTTACGGTTGGCGCCGGCGTAGGCGTCATCGATGGGGAAGATCTTGGCGCCCTTGAGCACCTCCGCCAGGGACGGTTCGACCTTGACCTCGGGGCTCGCCGGCACGAAGTTGATCTTGTGCTTGGCGAAGAGGCTCTGCATGGCGGGGCTGGTGGCCCAGTCGATCAGCTTCTTGCCGAGCTCGGGGTGCTTCGCGCCCTTGAGGAGCGCGATGGCCTCGGCCGAGGTGCCGATGCCCTCGCGCGGGAAGCTGATGACGACGTCGTACCCCTTGGCCTTGGTGTCGAGCGCGTCCACGATGAAGAAGATGCCGCCGCCCGCCTGGCCGAGACCGACGGGCAGCGTTCCGCCGCCGCCGCTCTTGGTGTAGACCTGCACGTTGCGCCGGAGCTTCTTCATGTAGTCGAAGGCCTTGTCCTCGTTCCGCCCGTTGACCTCGATGATGGAGAAGATGCGCGTCACCGCCGTGCCCGAGGTGCGCGCGTCCGCCATCTGGAGCATGCCCTTGTAGGCGGGATTCAGCAGGTCTTCCCACGACGCGGGCGGCTTGAGGTTCGCCTCCTTGAGGAACTTTGCGTTCGCCATGAAGACGAGCGGGTCGTCGGCGATGGCGACCCAGTAGCCCTCCGCCTGCTTGAAGCGGGCGGGCAGGGTCCCAAAGGAAGGGGGCTTGTAGGGCTCGAAGATGCCCTCCTTGATGCCGGCGGCGAAGGTCTCGACGGGGCCGCCGAAGAGCACGTCCACCTGCGGGTTGCCCTTCTCCGCGATCACCCGGGCCAGGGCCTCCCCCGAGGAGAAGCGCACGAAGTTCACCTTGATCCCCGTCGTCTGCTCGAACTCCTGGAGCATGGGCCGCGCCCAGTTCTCGGGCCAGATGGAGTAGGCGTTGAGCGTGTCGGCGGCCGCGGCGGGTGAGGCGAGCGCGGCGGCGGTGAGAACGGCGACGGCGAGCCGGTACAGCCCGGCGAGGGCACGTGACATTGTAGACCTCCCTATCGGCGCGGTGGGAGCCGGCGTCAGTTGGTGCGAGTTGCCGCGAATCTAGACCGGGGTTGCGGGGCTGTCAAGGCGCCTACTTGACACGGAGCCGCCTTGGGCCGATTCTCCCACCACCGAAGGAACAGGGAGCCACTCGAACCCACAGCAGCGCGGAGGAACCACGATGAGCGAACTCACTCGACGCGATGTCTTGAAATTGGGCGGCGCCGCCGCCGCGGCCGGGCTCGGCTTCCCGGCCGTCCTCCGGGCCCAGGCGAAGGAGATCCCCATGCTGGGGCTCTGGTCCTTCACGGGCGCATTCTCCGACGTGGGCCCCGTCCTCGACCGCGGCATGAAGATGGCCCTGGAGGAGCGGGGGATGAAGATCCAGGGCAAGAGCATCAAGTACATCACCCGCGACGACGAGACCAAGGCGGGCAGCGCCACGCGCCGGGCCGAGGAGGCCATCGACGCCGACGGCGTGAAGTACATCATCGGCCCCTGGTCCTCGGGCGTCGCCCTGGCCGTGTCGGAGGTCGCCAAGCGGAAGAAGACCTTCCACTACTTCAGCGGCGGCACCGAGGACATCTCGGGCGCGCGCTGCCACCGCTACTCGTTCCAGTGGGCGGCGAGCCCCTACACGGCCGCCAAGACCGTGGTGGACACCTTCATGCAGGCCAACCCCAAGGCCAAGCGCTGGCACCTCCTGGTCGCCGACTACGCCTTCGGCTGGTCGGTGGAGAAGTACATCAAGGAAGTGGGCAAGGGGCACGGGATCGAGTTCGTCGGCGCCGACCGGCACCCGCTCGGCGAGCGCGAGTTCTCCAACTACGTCACCAAGGCGGCTGCCAACAAGCCCGACGTGGTGGCCATGATCAACTTCGGCCTCGACGCCGTCACCGGCGCGCGCGAGATCTTCAACTTCGGGCTCACTCCAAAGGTCCCGCTGATTTTGACGTGGTCCTCCGGCGTCGAGGAGCTGGTGCAGCTCAATCCGGAGATCCGCGAGAACATGTGGGTCGGCTCGAACTTCTACTACACCGCCGACACGCCCGTGGCGAAGGAGTTCGTGAAAAACTACCAGGCCAAGTTCGGCGGCCCTCCCGGCTACGCGCCGGCCGCGGCGTATGGCATGACGCGGATGATGCTCCACGCCATGGACAAGGCCAAGTCCACCGAGGTGCCGGACGTGATCAAGGCCTGCGAAGGCCTCGAGGTGGAGGATCTTGTCGGGCGCATGCGCGTGGACCCGAAGACCCACCAGACGCTGCGGCCGTACTTCTTCATGCGCTGCAAGAAGAAGGACGCCATGAAGAACCCCATGGACTTCGCCGACATCGTCGCGACGGGCTCGACGCCGCTGCCGGCCGAGTACGCCGCCTGCAAGGACATAGGGACATTGTAGGGCGCCCCCCTCACCCTGCCCTCTCCCCCGATCGGGGAGAGGGTCCTGAACTCCCTCTCCCTCGGAGAGGGAGAGGGCCGGGGTGAGGGTGGGGTGACATCGTGAACGTTTCCCTTCTCTTCAGCCAGATCCTCAACGGCCTCGCCACCGGCATGCTCTACGCCCTGATGGGCATCGGGCTCAGCATCATCACGGGCGTGCTCAACATCCCGAACTTCGCCCACGGCGCCCTCTTCGCCCTCGGCGCCTATTTCCTCTACACGGTGATCCAGCTCGTCGGCAACTTCTGGCTGGCCCTCGTGCTCGCGCCACTCGGAGTCGGGCTCCTGGGCGTGCTGATCGAGTACGGCGGGATCCGGCCGCTGTACAAAGCCGGCCACGACTATCAGCTCCTGCTCACGTTCGGGCTCTCGCTCATCGTTACGGAGGGCATCATCATCGTCTGGAGCCCCGTCGGCATGAGCCAGCTCCCGCCGCCTCTGCTGCGGGGCGGCGTCAACCTCGGCATCACGTTCTACCCGAAGTACCGCCTCTTCGTGATGGTTGCGGCCGCGCTCCTCGTGCTCGGCGCCTGGCTCTTCCTCGAGAAGACGCGCTACGGCGCCATCATGCGCGCGGGCATCGAGGACAAGGAGATGGTCTCCCTCCTCGGCATCGACATCCACCGCCTCTTCACCGCGGCCTTCGCGATCGGCTGCGTCCTGGCCGGGATCGCCGGCGCCCTGACCGCCCCGATCCGGGGCCTGAACCCCTGGATGGGCGTGGACATGCTCGGCATCGCCTTCGTCGTCGTCGCGCTGGCGGGGCTCGGCAACCTGCTGGGGTCCATCGTGGCGGGATTGCTCGTCGGCCTGGCCCAGAGCCTCGTGGCGCTCTTCTGGCCCGAAGCCTCTGTGGCTGTCATCTTTGCCGTCATGGCCGCCGTCCTCCTCGTGCGGCCTCAAGGGTTGTTCGGCATCCGATGAGCGGGAGCACGAAGGCGTGGCTGGCCATCCTGGCCGCGGTCGTCCTGCTCCCGGTCTTCGTCCGGCACGCCATCGCCACTGAGATCTGGATCTTCGCGATCTTCGGACTCGGCCTAAATCTCCTCATGGGCTACACGGGATTGCTCTCGTTCGGCCAGGCCACATTCTTCGGCTCGGCTGCGTACGTGGCCGGGTACCTGCTGAAGTACTACGGGGTCAACGTCCTGCTGGCGCTCGGCGTCGGCATCGCGGTGGGCGCCGTGTCCGCGGCCGTCGTCGGCTACCTCTGCGTCCAGCGCTCCGGCCTCTACTTCATCATGCTGACCTTCGCGCTGAACCAGATGTTCTACTTCACGGCCTACCAGTGGACGACCGTGACCGGGGGCGAGGACGGCATGCCCGGCATCCCGCGCCCGAGCGTTCTCGGCCTCGACATCCACCCGCCGCTCGCCTACTACGCGGCCGTTGCCCTGCTCTTCCTCCTCTCGCTCTGGGTCATGAAGCGCATCGTCGAGTCGCCGCTCGGCAAGATCCTGCAGGCCATCCGCGAGAACGAGCTGCGGGCGGAAGCCCTGGGCTACAACGCCCCCCGCATGAAGCTTGCCGCCTTCGTGGTGGGCGGCGCCTTCTCGGGGCTGGCCGGGGTGCTCTACGCCATGCTCTTCGGGATCGTGCCGCTGGAGTCCATCGGCTTCGTGTTCTCCGGCAATGTCGTCTTCGCCACGCTCATCGGCGGCTCGGGCTCCCTCTACGGGCCCGTGATCGGCTCGTTCGTGTTCATCTGGCTATCGGAGTCGGTCAGCTCCATGTGGGCGCGCTGGCCGCTCCTGCTCGGCGTCGCGTTCGTGGTCGTGGTGCTGTTCTTCCGGGGCGGGGTCGTCGAGGCGTGGGCGCGCTTCTGGGCGTGGCGCGCGGCGCATCGTGCGCCCGCCGCCGCGCGGGCCGATGCCCCTCGTTAGGACCGAGCTCCTGACGAAGTCCTTCGGGGCGCTGACCGCCGTCAACGCGGTCACGCTCGAGGTCGAGGAGGGCTCGCTGCACTCGGTCATCGGGCCCAACGGCGCCGGCAAGACCACGTTCTTCAACCTGCTGACGGGACAGCAGGCGCCGACGTCGGGCCGGATCATCTTCGACGGCCGCGACATCGCCGGAACGCCGCCGCACGGCATCGCCCATCTCGGCATCGCGCGATCGTTCCAGCGCACGAGCATCTTCCCCACGCTCTCCATCCTGGACAATGTCTGGCTCGCGGCCTTTGCCCGGCAGGAATCCTGGCGGGGACTGGCGTGGCGCCGGGCCGACCGTTACCCGGAGCTGACCCGGCGGGCGCTCGAGGTGCTGGGGGAGGTTGGGCTTGGCGAGAAGGCGGGTCTGCCGGCCCGCGAGATCTCTCACGGCGAGCAGCGGCAGCTCGAGCTGGCCATCGCGCTGGCGGCGGCCCCTCGTCTCCTGCTGCTGGACGAGCCCGCGGCGGGGCTGTCGCCGGACGAGACGCAGAAGATGGTCACGCTCGTGCGCAAGCTCAAAGGGCGCTACACCATCCTGCTCATCGAGCACAAGATCGACGTCGTCATGACCATGTCCGACCGGATCTCGGTCATGCATTTCGGCAGCGTGATCGCGGAAGGCACCCCGGCGGAGATCCAGCGGAATGCGGAAGTCCGCCGCGCCTACCTGGGGGGCGTCCCCGCGTCATGATCCTGGACGTCCCATGATCCTCGACATCCGGGGCATCGACACCTACTACGGGCTCGGCCACATCCTGCACGGCCTCTCGCTGCGCGTGGGCGAGGGCGAGGTCGTGGCGCTCCTGGGGCGCAACGGCGCGGGCAAGACCACGACGCTTCGCTCCATCACCGGGCTCACGCCGCCCCGGAGCGGCGAGATCACCTACAAGGGCGTCAACATCGCCGGTCTCCCCGCCCACCGGATCTCCCGCCTCGGGATCGCGCTGGTGCCCGAGACCCGAGGCATCTTCTCCTATCTCACGGCGCGAGAGAATCTCGAGATCGCGCGCCGGCCGGGCTCGCGCTGGCCGATGGAGAGCGTGCTCGAGCGCTTTCCGAAGCTCCGCGAGCTGCTGGACCGCAAGGGTCGCTTGCTCTCGGGCGGGGAGCAGCAGATGCTGGCCATCGCCCGCTCCCTGCTGACCGGGCCGGAGCTGCTCCTCCTGGACGAGCCGTCCCAGGGGCTGGCGCCGCTCGTGGTCGAGACGGTCATGGGGACCGTTCGCGAGCTCAAGCGCGAGCGCGTCAGCATGCTGCTGGTCGAGCAGAACGCCGAGATGGCGCTCGGGCTGGCGGACCGCGTCTACGTCATCGACCACGGGACCATCGTGTTCGAAGGCACACCGGACGCGCTCCGCGCAGACCACAAGATCACGACGACGTATCTTGGTGTAGGCGGCTGATGGCTCCGGCGTAGGCGGCTGACATGGACATCCTGGCCGCCCATGCCGCCCGCCACCCCGACAAGGCCGCGCTCATCGAGGGCGACCGGGTGTGGTCGTGGGCCGAGCTCGTTGCGCGCCGGAACCGCCTGGGCCACGCGCTCCTGGGGCTCGGGCTCGAGCCGGGCGCCACCGTCATCGTCTACGCCGCCAACTCGCTCGAGCACTATCTCGCCGGCACAGGCGCGCGGGCGGCCGGCCTGATCCCGGTCCCGATGAACCACCGCCTCGTGGCGGAGGAGGTCGCCTACATCCTCGATCACTCGGACGCGGCGGCCGTCTTCGCGAGCGACCAGTTCCTGCCAATCTGCGAGGCCGTCCGCGCCGGTGCCCGGAAGGTCAGGCACTGGATCCTCATGGGCGCGGAGCGGTGCGACTGGGCCGTGCACCTCGACGATCTCTTGGCGCAGGGGAGCCCCGAGCCCGTCGAGCTGCCGTCAGGCGCGGCCTTTGGCGCCTCCATCATCTACACGGGCGGGACTACGGGGAAGCCGAAGGGCGCGCTCCGCCGCGGCATCGACCCGCAGGGGCTGATGGAGACGCTGGGCGCGATGGACCTCCTCGACCCGAACCACGTCCACCTGGTCGCGGGCCCCATGTACCACTCGGCGCCCGGCGGCCTGGCGCTCTACGCGCACATCGTCGGCGCCACGGTCGTGATCATGCCCAAGTTCGACCCCGAGCGGGCGCTCGAGGAGATCCAGCGCCACCACTGCACCAGCACCTTCATGGCCCCGACCCTGCTCAAGCGCATCGTGGACCTGCCCGCATCCGTCCGGGCCCGCTACGACGTATCCTCCATGAGGGCCATCATCATGGCGGCGGCGCCCTGTCCGATGAGCGTCAAGGAGGCCGTGGTCGAGTGCTTCGGTCCCGCGCTCTACGAGTTCTACGGCTCGAGCGAGCTCGGGGTGAACACGGTCCTCCAGCCGGAAGACGTGCTGCGAAAGCCCGGCTCCTGCGGCCGCGCCGCGCCGGGCAAGGAGATCGCCCTACTCGACGACGACGGCAGGCCCGTGCCCGTGGGCGAGCCCGGCGAGCTCTACGTCAAGCAGTTCTCCGGCATTCTCGACGAGTACTACAAGGATCCCGACGCGACCGCCCGGCTGCGCCGCGGGGACTGGTACTCGGTGGGCGACGTCGCGTACATGGACGCCGACGGCTTCTACTACATCTGCGACCGCAAGCGCGACATGATCATCTCGGCCGGTGTCAACATCTACCCCGCCGAGATCGAGGACGCGCTCCACCGCCACCCGGACATCCAGGACGTGGCCGTCTTCGGCGTCCCCGACGACGAGTGGGGCGAGCGCGTCCACGCAGCCGTCCAGCCCCGCCCGGCCGCGCGCTTCACCGCCGAGGACGTGATCACGTTCGCGCGCCGGCACCTGGCCGGCTACAAGGTCCCGCGCGAGGTGACCTTCCACAACGACTTCCCGCGGGATGCCGCGGGCAAGCTTCTCAAGCGCGTGCTCCGCGAGCCCTACTGGGCCGGCCGGGCAACCCGCGTGTGAGCGCGCCCGATTGCGCGGTCTTCGATTGCACGTCGGGCACGGCCGCGGTAGGCTCTAGCCCGTGAAGCTGCCCCCCGCGCCGCTCACCGTCAAGATCACGGTCCTCATCGTCGTGGTGCTGATCGTGGGTTTCGGCATCTCCACGATCCTCTCCATCCAGCGCGAGGCCGACCTCCTCGTCGAGCAGAGCAAGGTGGCGGCGCGCCGCCTCACGGCCGCGCTCACCGCCAACATCGAGGCCGCCATGCTCCAGGAGCGGCCCGACATCGCCCGCATGCAGATCATGGAGATGCAGAAGAACACGCCTGTCGAGGGGCTGACCGTTTACCGGCGCAACGGCGTCGAGGCCTTCACCGACACGGCCACGCTCCGGCAGGTCGCGAAGGAGGCCGACCTGCCGAAGGGCGTCATGGCGAGCATCGAGAAGATGGCGCGGCCGGCGGGGCCGCCGATGACCGGGCCGCTCTTCCAGCGGGCCGTCGACACGCTCAAGACCCAGGAGTCCATCGACAGCGTCAACGGGCAGATGCTCTTCACGCTACACCAGCCCGTCGCCAACCAGGAGCGCTGCCAGGGCTGCCACGGCACCGACCACAAGGTCCGCGCCGTCGTGCGCGTGGCCACGTCCATGGAGCCCGTGTTGGTGGCCGTGCGCGAGCAGCGCAACCGGCAGATGCTGGTGGCGTTCCTGACCATCTTCGCTGCCGCCGGCGTCCTCGCGCTGGTCATGAGGCGCGTGGTGGTGCGGCCCATCCAGGAGCTGGCGCAGGTGGCCCACAAGATCGGCGAGGGCGACTTCGCCGCGCGCGCCCGCACGACGTCGGGCGACGAGCTGGCGGGGCTGGGCTCGGCCTTCAACGCCATGACCGAGCGTCTGTCTACGGCCCAGCAGAGCCTCGAAACCCGCAACCGCGAGCTCGCGACCACGCTCGACGAGCTCCAGGCCTCGCGCCAGCGGCTCGAAGTGCTCGAGCAGCTCAAGGGCGAGTTGTCCAAGTTCGTGCCCGACGCCGTCAAGGAGCTGCTCGAGCGCGACCCGTCGGCGACCCAGCTGGAGAAGCACCAGGAGGAGGTCTCCGTCCTCTTCCTCGACATCGCGGGCTACACGCGTCTCTCCGAGCAGGTCGAAGCCAAGCGGCTGAACCAGCTCGTGCAGACGTACTTCTCGGCATTCCTCGAGATCATCCGCAAGCACCAGGGCGACGTGAACGAGACCGCGGGCGACGGGCTCATGGTGATCTTCCAGTCCAAGAGCCGCGAGCCCGGCCGCGGCCCCGTGGACCACGCGCTCAACGCCGCGCGCGCGGCCCTCGCGATCCGCCAGCGCACCGTGGAGCTGAACGAAGAGCACGCCGGCGTCTTTCCGTCCGTGGCCCTGCACATGGGCATCAACACGGGCGAGGCCTGGGTGGGCGCCACGAAGATCGGCGGCGCGGGCGCCCAGCGCTGGACCTTCACCGCCACGGGGCCCACCACCAACCTGGCCGCGCGCTTCGCGGGCTCGGCGCAGGGCGATGAGATCGTCGTCGGCCCCATGACCGCCGAGCGCGTCCGGGGCGTCTTCGTGCTCGAGAACCTCGGCGAGAAGAGCTTCAAGAACGTTTCGCAGCCGCTGAACGTCTACCGCATCATCCCCCCCGGGGTCTACGACAAGATCGCCTGAGTGGGGTCAGGTCTTGCATTCCGACATTTCCGCGCGAGTCTTGCCACACTGATTCACCGCACCCGGTCTGTGATGTCGGAATGCAAGACCTGACCCCACTACTGGCCGCCGGCACAATTGTTCCAGGAAGGGATGCTGACGCGGTAACCCGCACCCGGCGCCCGGATGGGTTCCTCGAAGTAGACATTGTCGTAGCCGCCCACGTAGCCGGGAATGAAGCCCGTGTTCTGGGCGACGACCCGGCCCTCTGCGTCGAGAGTCTCCACGAGGAGGCGGGGGATGCAGCAGCCGGACTTGGCTCCGTAGGTGATCATGTGGCCGACGATGAGGGGGCGGCCGGCCTTGTCCTGGATTGCCTGCCAGTCGAGAGTGATCGTGCCCGCGTTGCCCGAGATGGTGCTCCTCTCCGCATGCGCTGAGCCCGCGCCCAGTGACAGGACGCAGGCCAGAAGCGCCGCGCCGATCGTCATCCGTGATCTGACCATGGAGACCTCCACGCCCATTAGAAGCGCGGAGCGGACCGAAAGGTTCCGCCGACAGGCTAGATGCGGGGGGAAGGCCCCTCGCCCGGAGCGGGGCGCGGGGCGATGCGGCGGGCGATGAGCCGGGAGTGGCGCGTGATTTCGCGCAGGTAGTCGAGGATGCCGAGATACGCGCTCGAGGAGGCCGCGCAGCCCCCGCTCCCGTGAGCAGGAGCATGTCGCGCGCGTCGCGGAAGATGGGGACGAGGAGATCGCTCGGCAGCGGCGTTGTGAGCATCCTCGTTGATGCCAGCGCGTGCCGCGCGACTCGGCAAGCCCGAGGGCCGCAGACCTGCGATAAGGGCCCATCTGCGCCATTTAGCAAGAAGACTGTTGGGGCGCCCTCGGCCGCACGCTCGTGGCCGTTCGAGCTGAGGGGCGGAGCCCCGAGGCGAGGGCTGAGACGGTCGTACGCCTCGCGTGCCGCCGTCGGGCCCCGCCTCGCATCTGGACCCTTCTCGCCGGCCTGCTAGCGGCGGCCGCCTGCCATGCGCAGGGACTCGGGTGAGGCGCGAAGCCGGGCCATGGCGAGCACGCCCAAGGCCGGCCCCGGGGCCAGCATGGCGAAGGCCCAGCTCCACCCGACCACGCGCACCACCGGCGGGATGAGCCAGATGGAGACCATGGTCAGCGCGAAGCCCACGCAGGTCTGCGCCGTGAGGGCGGTGCCGACGTAGGTGGGCGGGGAGAGCTCCGTCACCGCCGTCGAGAACTGGGCCGAGTCGGCGATCACCGTGATGCCCCAGAACACGGCGAGAGCGAACGTGAGCACCGGCGGCCCGCCGAACGAGAGACCGATCGTTGCCGCGCAGAGGCTCGAGAGCGCCATGGCCGCCATCGTGAGCGCGGTCCTGCCCCAGCGGTCGGCGAGCGCGCCGCCCGCATAGGCGCCGAGCGCGCCGCCCAGCCCCATGGCGGCGAAGGTCGCCGCCGGGGCGTTGAGTCCCAGGTAGCTGCCGCCGCCGCGGGCCTCGAGGCTCGCCGCCAGGAAGACGCCGAGCCAGGCCCACATCGGGTAGAGCTCCCACATGTGACCGAAGTAGCCGAAGCACGCCAGCCGCGGTCCGCGCCCGCGAAAGACGGCGCCCGCCATGCGCAGATCGAAGCGCGCGGGCGGGAAGCGGTCGGGGCCCTCGGTGACGCAGAGCCAGACGAGCGCCGCCGCCGCGAGCGAAAGCCCCGAGGCCGCGAGCAAGGTTCCGCGCCAGGGCAGGTCGGTGAGGCCGCGGATCAGATGCGGCGCGGCCGAGCCCACGGTGAGCGCGCCCACGAGGATACCGATGGCGAGCCCGCGCCCCTCGCGGAACCATGTGGCGACGATCTTCATGGCCGGCGGATACGCGCCCGCCATGCAGAGGCCCGTCGCGAAGCGAAGGACGAGTGCAGGCGTGAGGCTCTCGATCCAGAGTGCGAGCGCGCCGTTGAGCGCGGCGCCCGCCACGGCGCTCCAGAGCATGAGCAGGCGGGGCGAGACGATATCGGGCAGGTTGGCGAGAGCCGAGCCCAGCGTGCCGAGGATGAAGCCCGCCTGAACGGCGATGGTGAGCCCCGCGCGCCCGCCGTCGCCGAGATGCCATTCGCGTGAGAGCGCGGGAAGCACGGCGGCGGCGCTGAACCAGAGCGACAGCGCGCCCAGCTCGGCCAGGGAGAGGAAGAAGAGCGCCCGCCAGCGTCCCTGGGCGGGGTCGGCCACGCCGGCTACTTGGTGAGGGTGTAGCCGCGCGTCTCGAGACACGCGTAGAAGGCCCGCTGGGTCTGGTTCAGGTCCTTGTCGTAGAGGTACGACCCGCCGAGTGTGGCGCCGATTCCGCCGCCCGCGATGGCGCCCACGGAGGCGCCCGTGCCGACGATGCCGCCGGCCGCGCCCGCCGCAGCGCCGAGACCCGCCCCTGCCGCCCCGCCGACGAGCAGGCCCACCAGGGCGCCCTCGGTCAGCGCCTTGTCGGGGTTGTAGTCGGTCTGCTTCTGCGCCTGGAGGTTGCAGTCGAACTTGTCGTTGTCCATCTGCTGGGACGTCTGGCCCTTGGCGGGGGAGACGACGTACCTCGGGACCTGGCCGGCGCACCCGGCGACGAGGAACAACACCGCCAGGCACCCCGAAAGACAGCGCATGCGGCTCGTCATGGCGCCACCGAGAATACCATCGTTCGGCGGGTTGACTAAACGCCGGCCTTCGCCTAGCATCCGAAACGTGGCCCCGTCAAAGATGACGCTCGACGAGCACCTTGCCCTGCAGCAGGCCCCGCTCGCCTCGGACCAGGCCCGCGGTATGGCCCTGGTCGTCAGCCGCATCGGCAGCGTCGCGGCCGTCATCGCCCAGGAGCTGGCGCACGCGGCGCTGCGGGACCAGCTGGGCTACGCGGGCGGCACCAACCTCACGGGCGACCAGGTCAAGAAGCTCGACCTCTGGGGCCACGACATCATGGCGGCTGCGCTCCGCAAGAGCGGGGCGTGCGCCGCGCTCGTCTCCGAGGAGGCGCCCGAGCCCATCGAGATGCACGAGGGCAAGGGATCGACCGGCCTCGTGGTCGCCTGCGACCCGGTGGACGGCTCCTCCAACCTCGACGTCAACGGCACGGTCGGCACGATCTTTTCCCTGCGCCCGAGCCGCGGGTGGGATCCGGCGGGGCCCGCGGCACTCGGCCCGGGCACGGAGCAGATCGCCGCGGGCTACGTCATGTACGGGCCCGCGACCACGCTCGTGTACACGGCCGGCAACGGCACGCACGGCTTCACGATGAACCGCGCCACGGGCGAGTTCTTCCTGACGCACCCGGACATCCGCATCCCGAAGAAGGGCAAGGTCTACGGCATCAACGAGGGCAACTTCTCGACCTGGCACCCGGGGCAGCGCGCCTTCGTGGAATACCTGCGGACGCCCGACAAGGCGACCGGACGCCCCTATTCGCTACGCTATTCCGGCGCCATGGTCGCCGACGTGCACCGGACGCTGCTGGAAGGCGGGCTCTTCATGTACCCCGCCGACATGCGCGACCCCGCCAAGCCCAAGGGCAAGCTGCGGCTCCTCTACGAGGTGGCGCCCATGGGCATGATCGTCGAGCAGGCGGGCGGACGCGCCAGCACAGGCACCGAGCGCGTGCTCGACCTCAAGGCCACGGAGTACCACCAGCGGGCGGCGATCATCGTCGGCAGCCCCGACGACGTTGCGCTCGCCGAAGAGTTCTACCGTCGGTGACCGAGAGAAAGGACGGGACGGCCATGGAAGCGCGCGTTCGCGAGATCCTCTCCTGGTATTCGAGCGACAACCCGGGCACCCGCACCAACCTGGCCCGCCTGCTCACCCACGGGCGCCTGGCCGGCACCGGCCGCCTCGTCATCCTGCCGGTGGACCAGGGCTTCGAGCACGGCCCGGCGCGGAGCTTCGCCGTCAACCCGCCGGCTTACGACCCCGCGTACCACTTCCGCCTCGCCCTCGAGGCGGGCTGCAACGCGTACGCGGCGCCGCTGGGCTTCATCGAGGCGGGCGTGTCCGAGTTCGCGGGCGAGATCCCGCTGATTCTCAAGATCAACAACCATGACGTGCTCAACGACGAGAAGGACCCGCTCTCCGCCGTGACGGGCTCGGTCAAGGACGCGCTCCGGCTGGGCTGCGTCGCCGTGGGCTTCACGATCTACCCGGGCTCGGCCAACGCGCAGACCATGTACCAGCAGTGCCGCGAGATGATCGCCGAGGCCAAGGCCAACGGCCTCGTCGCGGTGGTCTGGTCCTACCCGCGCGGCTCGTCGATCAGCAAGGAGGGGGAGACCGCGATCGACGTCGTGGCGTACGCCGTGCAGATCGCCGCGCAGCTGGGGGCGCATGTCATCAAGGTCAAGCCGCCCACCCAGCACATCGAGCAGCCGGAGGCGAAGAAGGTCTACGAAAAGACCGGCGTGCCGATCTCGACGCTGTCCGAGCGCGTGCGCCACGTCGTCCAGTCGGCCTTCGACGGCCGGCGCGTCGTCATCTTCTCGGGCGGCGCCACCAAGGAGAACGACGAGGCGATCTTCGACGAGTGCCGGGCCATCCGCGACGGCGGCGGCTTCGGCTCCATCATCGGGCGGAACTCGTTCCAGCGCCAGAAGCCGCGCGCGCTCGAGTTCCTGTCGACGGTGATGAAGATCTACTCGGGCGAATTGAAGTAACGGCCCCGTGGCGACCGCTCCGACCGAAGCGCAGGTGCGCGAGTACATGCGCACCCTGTCCAACTGGGGGCGCTGGGGCAAGGACGACGAGCTCGGCACGATCAACCTGATCACCCCCGCGAAGCGCGCCGCGGCGGCGACGCTCGTCAAGGACGGCGTCAGCGTCACCTGCGCGCGCCCCTGGTCTACCGAGATCACCCCCGAGACGACCGTCCAGCCCATGCGCTTCATGGTGGACTCCGGCGAGGGTCGGGACCACGACTCCAACGACCGCATCCTCCAGCGCCGCGGCGCCGCCGAGTTCATCGGCATGGTCTTCCACGGGTACGCCATCACTCACGTGGACGCCCCGCCGCACTACTTCTGGCAGGGGCAGTTCTACAACGGCCGCTCGTCCAATCTCGTCACCTCCCGCGAGGGCGCCACGGTCAACTCGGTCGAGGTGCTGCGCGACGGCGTGGTGAGCAGGGGAGTGCTGCTGGATGTCGCTCGGGCCAAGAGCGTGAGCTGGATGGGCCCGGGCGAAGGCGTGATGCCCGAGGACCTCGAAGCCGCGGAGAAGGCGCAGGGCGTGCGCGTGGAGTCGGGCGACATCCTGCTGGTCCGGACGGGCTACTACGCGCGGCGGCTCGCCGAGGGGCCCGTCAACCCGATGGCGGCCGGGACGCCGGCGCTTCACGTCGCCTGCTGCCCGTGGCTCCGCGAGCGCGGCGTCGCCATGATCGGCACGGACACGCACAACGACCTCGCGCCCCTGCCGTACCCCGCCCTCGGCAACTCCTTCCACGTCGTCGCGCTCGTCGCCATGGGGCTCTGGCTCATCGACAACATGAACCTCGAAGACGTGGCGCGCGCGGCAACCGAGCGCACGCGCTGGGAGTTCCTGCTCACCGTCGCGCCCCTGCGCTTGAAGAACGTCACCGGCTCGCCCGTCAACCCGATCGCGATGTTCTAACGAGGTTCTCCCCGCAGTGTGGACATCGACGTCCAGCTTCACCCGCATACCTCATTTGAACTATTGCGAGTGATGCGCGCGTTCCTTTAGCGTAGGTTCGGTGCGGAGCAGAGTGCACATGCGCCGCGAACGCGGAGCGCAGCGGGAGGGACCATGAGATACGTCATCGTGGCGGCGATGGGCCTGCTGCTGGCTGTCGCCCCGGCCTTGTCTCAGCAGGAGGGGCATCTGCAGCCGGGGTCGGACCCGTCCGTACTGCCCGGGCCGGTCCTCATCGCCGACGAGGACAATGACCGGATCATCCTCGTGGATCCCCAGGGCCGCGTCGTCTGGACCTTCCCTGAGCCCGGCGATCTGCGCCTCGGGGAGACGTTCAAATCACCGGACGACGCCTTCTATACGGCCGACGGCAAGCAGATCATCGTCACGCACGAAGAGAATTTCGCCGTCTCGCTGGTGGACATCGCCAGCCGCCGCATCGTCTGGCGCTACGGCACGCCGGGGGTCCACGGCCATGGGCCGAACCAGCTCTGGAACCCGGATGATGCCTTGGTTCTCCCCGATGGGCACGTCCTCATTCCGGACATCAAGAACTGCCGCATCCTGCTGGTCGCCCAGGGGACGCAGACGCCCGAGCGGGTCTATGGCGCCGCCCGCCGGCCTCCGGGCGGCTGCAAGCACGACCCGCCGCGCATCTTCGGCAGTCCCAACGGCGCCTTTCCGATGCGCAACGGTCACTACCTCGTCACGGAGATCCAGGGGGCGTGGCACAGCGAGTTCGACCTCAAGACGGGAACCGTGATCCGGAGCTTCCAGGTACCCGGCGCGCGCTACCCGTCCGACAGCAACGAAGTCGAGCCGGGGCGCTACATCACCGCCGACTACTCCAAGCCCGGCCAGATCCTGATGTTCGACGGTGGCGGCAAGGTGTTGTGGCGCTACAAGCCCGCGGGGAAGGACGCGCTCGACCATCCCTCGATGGCGAAGGTGCTGCCAAACGGCATGGTCATCGCGAACGACGATGCCAACCACCGGGTCATCGTCGTCGATCCGAAGACGAGCCGGATCGTGTGGCAGTACGGGCAGACGGGCAGGAAGGGACGCGAGCCCGGCCTGCTCAACACCCCGGACGGAGTGGATCTGGCGCCCCCGCACTCCCTGCTGATCGTCCACAAGGCCACCATGGGGACGCCCTAGGGCGGCAAGCGCCATCCGCCGGTGACCCCCCGCGCGAAGCTCCGGCTGGGGGATCACTTCCTGGTGAAGACCTCCTGCAGCAGGGCCGTGGTCCGTGCCGCCGGGTTCGTGCGGATCAGCTTTTCCTGCTCGCCGACGACGTGGAAGAGGCCGTCAAGCGCCTTGATGGTCACGTATCCGTCGATGTCGAACGTCTGAGACTTCGCGAAGGGGATGGCCTCGAACCGTCCCATCAGCGCCTGGTACTGGCGTATCACCCCGACTTCCCCCATGGTTTTGTCGACCACGGGCCTGAACGCCGCCGTGAGCGTGTCCGTCGTCTTGGCCTTGAAGAACTCGGTGGCGGCGGTGTCGCCGCCGCTGAGGATCTTCTTCGCGTCGTCAAAGGTCATGCTGGTGATCGCGTCCACGAAGATCTGCTTGGCCGCCGGCGCAGCCTGCTCCGCCGCCCGATTCATGCTCAGCACGAACTCGTCCACCTGCGGGCCGTAGCCGACCGCCCGCAGGCCCTGCTCCACGCTCCGGAGCTTCTCGGGCATCAGGATCTTGATCGCCACATTGCTGAAATAGCCGTTGGGACGCCCGGTGAGGCTGACCGATTTTTCCGTGGCGACCTGGAGGGCCTCCTTCAACCCGGCGCTGACGGTGCCCTCGGACAGCCCGCTCTGCTGGCCAATGCCCATGCCCTTGAGGAGTTGGTCTACCTGCGCTGAGGCGGGCATCGCGACCATTCCAATTCCGATGACCAAGGCCAGCAAGTAAGTCCTCATGGGGCCTCTCGGTGTCTGGGCGAAAAGGGGGGCTCGGGCCGCCGACCTCATGATAGAGCACCTGGCCATTTCACATCCGCCGGGCTACGGTGTCTCATGGTCAGGGACATGACCGAGGACCCCTTCGAGACTGTCGTGGCCGCGCACCATGCCGAGATACACCGCTACCTCGCGCGGGCGACCTCTCGCCCGAGCGATGCCGACGATCTGTCCCAGGAGACCTTCGTGCGAGCCTACAAAGCCTATCGGTCGCTGCCCCCGGACGCCAACGTCAGGGCGTGGCTCTTCACCATCGCCACCAACCTCTTCCGCAATCACTTCCGGGCGGAGGGGCGGCGGCGCCAGGCCATGGTCATGGCGGCGGCCGGCGCCTCGGAGCGAGGGTCGTCCTGGCCCGAGGGGGAAGCCATCGCCAGCCAGGCGGGCGCCCGGATCGACCGGATCGTCACCGCGCTCCCGTTCAAGCAGCGCCTGGCCTTTACCATGCGGAAGGTCCACGAGCTCGACTACGACGCCATCGGTGAGAGCCTCGACTGCTCGGCCGAGAGCGCCAGGGCCCATGTCTTTCAAGCCCTGCGGAAGATCCGCCGGGGACTGGATGATCTCGACGCCGTCCACACGGAGCGACAGCCATGAACCCCGAGAACTCGACCTGCCGTGACATCGAACCCGATCTGGTGGCCGTGGCCGCGGGCGAGGCCGGAGCTTCCGCTGCGCGAGGCGTCGAGCGGCACGTGGCCGTCTGCCGTGGCTGCCGCGACGAGCTCGAGCGCTATCGCGTGCTCGAGGGCATGGTGGCGGATCTTCGCCGCGCGCCCGTGGCCGGGGCCGAACCCACGCTGGCGCGCGCCGAGCTCGAGTCCCGGCTGGCCGACATCCGGTCCCGCATGGTCGCCTACGGCATCTTTTCGTCGCCGCTGGGCAAGATCCTCATCGCCCGCTCTGAGCTGGGCGTCTCGATGGTCAGGTACATCGATTCGGAGCGCTCGGCTCGGTCGTACCTGGCCCGCCTGGCCGGGGACGACGCGGTGGAAGACAAGGCGGCAGTCGAGGCGACGTACCGGGAGCTCCTCGACTACCTGAGCGCCCGGAGCACCCGGCTCAGCTGGCCGCTCGACCTCCGGTGGGCGGGGAGCGACTTCCAGCGGCGCGTGCTCGCCGCCACGGCCGAGCTGCCCTATGGTGCCATCACGTCCTACGCCGGGATCGCACGGCGCATCGGCGCGCCTGCGTCGGTGCGCGCCGTCGCCCAGGCGCTCCGGCACAATCCCATACCCATCGCCATCCCGTGCCATCGCGTGATCGGCAGCAGCGGGGACCTGACCGGCTATGCCGGAAGCAGGATCGGGCTCAAGGAGCAGCTGCTCTCGCTCGAGGGCGTCCCGGTGGGTCTCCGCGCCCACAGGATCGAGCGCGGCCACATGTACGTCCTGTTCGAGGGGTACGCGGAGTATTGCCTGCCGACGTGCGGCTCCCTATCACGGGAGCCGATGGCCCAGCTCACGCTGTTCGGCGCGCGCCGGCACGCCGAGGCTGTCGGTCTCACTCCCTGCGCGGCCTGCCGGCCGGATCTCCACCCGCTCTCCGCGTAGCAGGCTGCTGAAAAGGGCCCATCTGCTTCGTTGGCGCCCTCGGCCGCACGCTCAACGTACGGGGAGTACGCCTCGCGTGCGGCCGTCGGGCGCCGCCTCGCATCTGGACCCTTTTGAGCAGCCTGCGCGGTTTTTCAACATCCTGCTGGTCTCGGCTGGTCGGTCGCGCTCGGCGCGTTTCACGCGCGCGGCCCTCCGGTGTCTTAGTGGGCACAAGGAGGGAGCCCATGACAGCCCTGGTCGCGATTCTTGTAATCGTAGCGATTCCGTTCGTTGCAGTGAGCGCGCTGCTCAGACTCGCCGAGCGGCTGCAGGATCGTCGGGATCTCCAGCGGGACCAGCAGATCATGCTCACCGACGCGATCCACTGGGAGCTCGGCGCCGTGGCGGCGCCAGTAGTGAGCCGGCGGCGCGGTGGCGGCTGGCGGGTGTCCATGGCCGTGCCCATCGACCGGCCGGCACTGGTGGCGGCCCTCCTGCGCGTGACCGCGCGCCACTTCGCCGCGGAGAAGGCGGCGGAGCGCCTGGAGATCGTGTTCAGACCCGGCGCGTTCGGCGCTCGGCCGCTGCCCCAGCAGCTCGACGCTCCCCGGCAGGCCGCGACCGACACACCGCTGGCCGCCTGAGAGAGAAGGAGAGATCCGTGGATATCAACCTCTACGCGTTGGAAGTGATCGCGAAGGCACGGCTGGCCGACCTCCGCGCCGACGCAGCCCGGCGGGTTGTGTTGGCGTCGCTCCATCCGCCTCAGCGGAGCGTCTGGGCCGCCCTCAGATGCGCGCTTCAGCGCAGAGGGTGCAGGACCAGCCGTCGGGGGATCGTGAGCCCGCGGCCCGCCTGAGCGGCGGGCAGTCGGCGCTACGCGACGATGATGTGCTCGCGGGTGAGGATGGACGGTGTCTGGCCGGGGACCAGAAAGTTCCCGGCGTCGGCGAGCACGCGGGCGTATTCGGGGGCGGCTGCCGCGCCGCGGACCGCGTCCGTCGAGTCGAACCACGTGAGGACCACGCCGTCGTAGGCGGGGACGCGGCCCGCGTCGTACGCGGAGCGCCGCGTGTGGCTCTGCACGTAGCGCCTGAGGCCGGGCAGCGCCGCCGCGATGGGCCCGTGCGCCTCGAGCCAGTGCCGCTGGAACGCCTCGACGGGGAGACCCGGCTTGCGCGTGAGGAACGCGACGCTCTTCACGGCGTCCAGCGGCACCGGGCCGTCCTTGATCACATGATCCTCGGTGATGATCACGCCCATGCTGGCGCGGTCGATGAAGCGCGCCTCGTCGGCTTGGAGGGCTGCGTGCGCCGGGCTCCCGGTCATCGCGCGGAGGGCGTCGGTGTCGTCGGCCCAGACCTCTGCGATCCCGTCGTAGATGGGCTCGTTGTGTCCGTAGACCGAGAGAAGCGCGTGGGACTGGACGTAGCGGCGCACGCCCGGGAGCCGGGTCACCACCTCGGGGTGGCGCGTCCGCCAGTAGCTCTGGAACTCCTCCACCGGCATGCCGGCCTTCCGCTTGAGGAACGTGATCACCTTGACCATGCGTGCGCCGAGGATAGGCCGTAGCCCGGCCCACCGCAAGCGCTCCGGGAGGCACGAGCCGCTCGCCGCGCCTCGCGCCCCCGCTTCGGATTGCCGGCCGGCGTGGGCCGCTAAGACTGGATGCGGGCGGCCTGTCCGTCTTGGCCTTGTAGCCTTTATTGGGGGGATGGGGGTATAGTAGGCGCATGAAGCGTCTGGGTACCCTTCGCCGGCTGGTGGGCTTCGTGGTCGGGGCGGCGTTCCTGCTGTCCCTGGCCGTGCCCGCCCGCGCCCAGCTCGATCCCATGACGCTGAGCCTTATGATCGGCGGCTTCCAGCTCATTACCGGTGCCATCAGCGCGATCGCCATCGGCGTGGGCAGCGATACGAAGACGGGCATCGCGCTGCCCTATGGAACTCCCTGCGGGATCGTGGACGGGGTGCCCCAGATCTGCTGGCAGCCTCACGCCGGCGGCTTCGAGGGCTCGCCCGATCTGCCCACCGGGGCCAAGTCAGCGCCGGCGCCCGACCTTCAGCCGGTCGACTCGCCTGGCCCGAGCCTGACTCCAGGTCTGGCCCAGGGCCAGTAGCCTTTTAGATCCAAAGAACACAACGGCCGGCGGGGGTATCCCCGCCGGCCGTCGCGCTTCAGGTCCAGGCTGACCGCTTACTTCTTGCTGGCGTCGTAGATCTCGCCGAAGAGCTGCCAGATTTCGCCGTTGAACTTCGCGAGCTGCTCCTGCTCGATCGGGTAGAAGTCCGTCGGGCTCGTGTTGACCTTGATGCCCGGCAGCAGCATCGGTAGCTCGAGGTTCTTGATGCTCGCGGCCTGCTTCATCACGTTGGCCCGCGAGAGGTCGTTGCCGCTCTGCTTGAGCACGTGGACCAGGGTCTGCGCCACTAAGTAGCCGTAGACGTTGAAGCCGTCCGTCACGTTCCCGTCCGGGTAGTACTTCTGCATGAAGGCGAGCCAGTCCTTGTAGCCCTTGTCGTTCTTCCACTGGGGATCGGTCGGATCCTTGAAGTACAGGACCGTGATCAGGTCCTTGGAGGCGTCGAGCCCGGCCGGCTTGAGCACGGCGCCCACCGAGGCCGACACGTTGTTTACGAAGTGCACCGGCTTCCAGCCGATCTCGTGCGCCTTCTTGATGGCCTGCGCCGCGAACTTTGGTGTCGTCACGTTGAAGAAGACGTTGGCGCCGCTGCCCTTGAGGTTGACGATCTGGGAGTCCACCGTGGGGTCCGTCACCTCGTAGGTCTGCTCCATCACGATGAGCTTCTTGGCGGCGTCGCCCAGCCCGTCCTTGAAGCCCTTGACGTAGTCCTTGCCGTAGTCGTCGTTCTGGAGGAGGATGCCGACCTTTGCGTTGGGGATGTTCTTGAGCAGGTAGGCCGCGTAGATCTTTCCCTCGGTCTGGTAGTTCGGCTGCCAGCCCATGGTCCACGGGAAGTCCTTCGGGTTGCCCCACTTGGTGGCGCCCGTGGCCACGAAGAGATGGGGCACGTTCTGCTCGTTCAGGTACTTCTGGATAGCCGTGTTTGACGGCGTGCCAAGCGGCTGGAAGACCAACAGCACCTGGTCCTGCTCGACCAGCTTGCGCACCATCTCCACGGTCTTGGGCGGGCTGTAGCCGTCGTCGTAGCTGATGAAGTTGATCTTGCGCCCGTTGATGCCGCCCTCCTCGTTGACCTTCTTGAAGTAGGCGCCGATGGCCTTGCCGATGGTGCCGTACGCCGAGGCGCCGCCGCTGTACGGGTTGGTGTGGCCGATCTTGATCTCCGTCGCGGTCACGCCGGGGTCGGCCGCCTGCGCCTGCGAGGCCGGCAGCCCGAGCGCTGCCAGGAGCGCCAGAATCAGTGCGAGTCTCTTCATGGTGTCCTCCTGTTGCTGTGTGGTTAGCCCCGCCCGCGCTGCCGCATGCGCGCCCAGAGCAGCCGGAGTGTGCCGGCGACCCCGCGCGGCATGACGTACATGCAGGCGATGAGCACGACGCCGTAGATGGCCCACGGCGCGGCCTTGGAGATGGTCTGTGCGTAGTTCGGGACGAACTGGGTGAAGAAGCCGCCGTAGATCGCTCCCGAGATCGAGGCGAGCCCCCCGATCACGATGCCGACGAGGAACGTGATAGACAGGAACACGTTGTAGGTATCGGGGGCGACGAAGGCGACCGCCAGCGCGCTTATTGCGCCGGCGATGCCGGTGTAGGCCGCGCTCACGCCGAAGATCAGCGACTTGTAGAGCGCGCTGTTGATGCCCATCGCCTCCGCGGCGATGGGGTTGTCGCGGATGGCGACGATGGCCCGCCCGATGCGCCCGCGCAGGAGGTTCCACGCGAGCGCGAAGAGGACGACAGCCACGAAGAGCGCAAGGAAGTAGAGCCACTGGTCGGGGTTGAGCCGCAGGCCCCACGGCGCCTTGGGCTTGGAGAGGACGATCCCCTGCGAGCCCCCGGTCCATCCGTCGAAGTACTTGAGGATCTGGGGCACGGCCAGCGCCAGCGCGAAGGTGGCGAGCGCCAGATAAAGTCCTTCCAGTCGGAGCGCCGGGATGCCGAAGAGGAAGCCCACGACGAGGCAGATCACCCCCGCCACCGGCAGCGTCCAGCCATAGGGCACGTGCCAGCGGTCGATCATGATGGCCGTCGTATAGGCGCCGAGCGCGAAGAAGGCGCCGTGCCCGAGCGAGATCTGGCCGTTGTAGCCCGTCAGCATGTTGAGTCCGAGCAGCGCCATCGCGTAGACGAGCACCTGGGTGAACTGGAACACGAGAAAGGGGCTCAGCGAGAAGGGCAGGAGGCAGGCGGCCGCCAGCAGGAGCCCCAGGCCGACCAGCCGGCTGGTACTCGGGCGGCGCTCGGCCGCGGTCGCCGCCTTGACCACCGTCACCCCCGCCGCGCCCGCCGTGTCAGGCATGCCCTAGACCCGGTGGATCACGGCGCGGCCGAGGAGTCCGCTCGGCCGAACGAGCAGCACGACGATGATGAGCGCGAGCGCGACGGTGAGCTTCAGGCTCGTGCCGATGAAGGAGATGTAGGTGCCCGCCAGATTCTCCATGACGCCGACCAGGAAGCCGCCGATCACCGCGCCGACCGGGCTCGTGAAGCCGCCGAGCGTCGCCGAGGCGAAGGCGTAGATCAGGATGCCGCCCATCATGTTGGGTTCGAGGAAGATGACGGGCGCCACCATCATGCCGGCGACCGCGCCCACGAGGGCCGCCAGCCCCCAGCCGAGCGCCAGCATCCAGGACACGCGGATGCCACAGAGGCGGCTCGAGGCCGGGTTCTGGGCGGCGGCGCGCATGGCGAGCCCCAGCGTGGTGAAGCGGAAGAAGACCCAGATGAGAAAGAGCATGATCAAGGTGACGCCGATGGCGCCCAGTTCGTGCGGGCTGAAGACGATGCGCCCGAGTTTGATCGGCTCCTTGGGGAAGGGGCTCGGGAAGGGCTGGATGATGTAGGAGTAGATCCAGCCGGCGAGGCTGTTGAAGATGGTCAGGAGCCCGATGCAGACGATGACGATGGTGAGCACGGGAGCATTCTGGACCGGGCGGATGACGATTCGGTGGATCAGGAGGCCCCCCAGGAAAGCGAGCGCCACCGTCGCGAAGAAGGCGGCCCAGTAGGGCACCCCGTGGTTCAGCATCGACCACGCGAGGTAGGTGCTGAACATGGCCATCTCACCTTGTGCGTAGTTCACTACGTCGGTCGCCTGGTAGATCATGACGAGAGCCAGGGCCAGGCTGGCATAGATGCCACCCGTCGCGAGCCCCGACACCACCTGCTGAAGAAACGTGTCCATGCGGTCTCCGGTTCCCGTCAGTAGCCGAGGTACGCCCGGCGAATGTTCTCGTCCTTCCGGAGCTCCCCGGCCGGTCCGGACAGGACCACGCGCCCTGTCTCGATCAGGTAGGCGTGGTCGGCCAGGTCGAGGGCGATCGAGGCGTTCTGCTCGACCAGCAGCACGGAGACGCCCGCCTCGCGGTTGATCGTGCGGACGATCCGGAAGATCTCCCGCGTGACCAGCGGCGCCAGCCCCAGCGAAGGTTCATCGAGGAGCAGGAGTCGCGGGCCGGACATGAGCGCGCGCGCCACTGCCAGCATCTGCTGCTCGCCGCCCGAGAGCGTGCCCGCCGCCTGCCGCCGGCGCTCGGAGAGCACGGGGAAGTAGCCGTAGACGCGCTCGAACTCGGCGGCCAGGCCGCCCGCGTCCCGCCGGGTATAGGCACCCAGGCGCAGGTTCTCCTCCACGGTCAGCGCCATGAAGGTGCCCCGGCCTTCCGGCACGTGCGCGATCCCCAGCCGGACGATGTCCTCGGTCGCCTTGCCCTGGATGGACTGCCCGTCGAAGCGGATGGCGCCGGCGGTCTTGACCATGCCGCAGACCGCCCGCAGAGTCGTTGTCTTGCCGGCGCCATTGGCGCCCAGGATGGTCGTGATGCCCCCGGTCTCCACGGCGAAGGCGATGCCGTGAAGGACCGTGGTCGAGCCGTACGAGGCCTCTAGGCCCTCGGCGTCGAGCAGGGCGGGCATCAGTCATCGCTCCCGAGGTAGGCCTTGATCACATCGGTGTTCTTCTGCACCTTGGCCGGTGAGCCCTCGGCGATCTTCCGGCCGAAATCGAGCACGACGACCTTGTCCGAGACCTGCATGACAAGGCCCATGTGGTGCTCGACCAGCAGCACGGTGACGCCCCGGGCATCGCGGATCGCCCGCAGGAGCTCGGCGAGCGCGGCAACCTCTTCGTGGTTGAGCCCGCTCGCCGGCTCGTCGAGGAGCAGGAGCTTGGGCCGGCCGGCGAGCGCCCGCGCAAGCTCGACGCGCTTGAGTGTCCCGAAGGGCAGGCCCCCGGCGGGGTGCTGGGCCACATCCTCGAGGTCGAGGAAGGCGATCACCTCCATGGCGGCGTTGCGTATGGCACGCTCCTCGGCAGTGACCCACGGCAGCCGGAGCGCGTTGCTCAGGAAGTCGCTTCGCGTGCGGCTGTGGACGCCGACCATGACGTTCTGGAGCACGGTCATTGTCGGGAACAGGGCCAGGTTCTGGAAGGTGCGCCCGACGCCTCGTGCCGCGATCTGGTGCGGGTTGCCGCGCAGCATCGAGCGCCCCTCGAAGAAAATGTCACCGCGGGTTGGCGAGTAGAGGCGACTCAGGCAGTTGAAGAGCGTGGTCTTGCCGGCGCCGTTGGGGCCGATCAGGCCCACGATCTGGCCGGCCGTCATGTCGAAGGACACGTCGTCGAGCGCCACGATGCCGCCGAAGCGCATGGTGACGTCCCGGACGGCCAGGATGGACGGGCTTGCCAAGCTGGGCGGGTTCGAAGGTGGCGTCATTGCTCCAGGGGATGCATGGGTTGGGGCCTGTTTATAGAGGGGCCGGGGCGGTTTGTCAATGAAAACCACGGGGCGCCCGGTATAATCCAGACCCTATGGCCCACCAGTTCATTTTCACGATGAAGGATCTGCGAAAGATCGTCCCGCCCAAGCGCGAGATCCTCAAGGGCATCTGGCTGTCGTTCTACCCCGGTGCCAAGATCGGCGTGCTCGGAGCCAACGGCGCGGGCAAGAGCACCTTGCTCAAGATCATGGCGGGGGTGGATCAGGATTTCCTGGGCGAGGCCAAGCCCGCCGACGGCGTGCGTACCGGCTACCTGCCTCAGGAGCCGCACCTCGACGCGGCGAAGGACGTGCGCGGCAACGTGGAAGACGGCGTGGCCGAGGTGCGTGGGTTCCTCACCCGCTTCGACGAGATCAACGCCAAGCTGGGCGAGCCCCTGGATCCCGCGGAGATGGAGAAGGTCCTCGAGGAGCAATCGCGAGTGCAGGACGCGATCGAGGCCGCGAACGGCTGGGACCTCGACCGCACGGTGGAGATCGCCATGGACGCGCTCCGCTGCCCACCGGGCGAGGCGGACGTGACGACGCTCTCGGGCGGCGAGGTCAGGCGCGTGGCGCTCTGCCGCCTCCTGCTCCAGAAGCCCGACCTGCTGCTGCTCGACGAGCCGACCAACCACCTCGACGCGGAGAGCGTCGCCTGGCTCGAGCGCTTCCTCAAGGACTACCCGGGCACGGTCGTGGCCATCACCCACGACCGCTACTTCCTCGACAACGTCGCCGGCTGGATCCTCGAGCTCGACCGCGGCGCAGGCATCCCGTGGGAAGGCAACTACTCCTCGTGGCTCGAGCAGAAGAGGCAGCGCCTGGCAACGGAGGAGAAGCAGGAATCAGCGCGCCAGCGCACGCTCGAGCACGAGCTCGAGTGGGTGCGCATGTCGCCCCGCGCGCGTCAGGCCAAGTCCAAGGCGCGGCTGCAGGCCTACGAGACCCTGCTCGCCGAGGGGGGCAAGGACCGGGACGGAGCCGCGGAGATCATCATCCCGCCGGGGCCGCGCCTGGGCGACGTGGTCGTCCAGGCCGAGCACCTCTTCAAGGGGTACGGCGACCGGCTCCTGATCGAGGATTTGACCTTCAGCCTGCCGCGCGGCGGCATCGTCGGCGTCATCGGGGCCAACGGCGCGGGCAAGACCACGCTCTTCCGCATGATCACGGGGCAGGAGAAGCCCGACAAGGGCGAGCTCCGCGTGGGAGAGACGGTGCGGCTCGCCTACGTGGACCAGAGCCGGGACTCGCTCGACGGGAAGAAGAACGTGTGGGAGGAGATCTCGGGCGGCGCCGAGCAGCTCCAGCTGGGCGGCCGGCAGATGGCCTCGCGCGCCTACGTCGCCTCCTTCAACTTCAAGGGCGCCGACCAGCAGAAGAAGGTGGGCGACCTCTCGGGCGGCGAGCGCAACCGGGTCCACATGGCGAAGCTGCTCCAGGCGGGCGGCAACCTGCTGCTCCTCGACGAGCCCACGAACGATTTGGACGTCGACACGCTCCGGGCGCTGGAAGACGCGCTCCTGTCCTTCGCGGGTTGCGCGGTCGTCATCAGCCACGACCGCTGGTTCCTCGACAGGATCGCTACGCACATGCTGGCCTTCGAGGGCGACAGCCGCGTGGAGTGGTTCGAGGGCAATTACCAGGACTACGAAGCCGACCGGAAGAAGCGCCTCGGCACCGCCGCCGACCAGCCCCACCGCCTCCGCTACAAACCTCTCACCCGTTAGCAGGCGGCCGATAAGGGCCCATCTGCTTCGTTGGTGCCCTCGGCCGCACGCTCAACGTACAGGGAGTACGCCTCGCGTGCGGCCTTCGGGCGCCGCCTCGCATCTGGACCCTTCTCAGCCGCCTTCGGCCGTAGCCAGAGGCCTGCTAGCGGTCGCGGAGGCGCGCTAGCGCCTGCTGCTTGAAGCGGTCTTCCTTGCCGCGGTCGCCGATCTCGCGCGCCACGGCCTCCACCAGCTCGCCCCAGTCCCAGGGCGGCCCCGCCGCGGCCGCACGCGCGATGTGCTCGCGGCAGAGCAGTGGCGCGATGGGGCCGACGAACTCGGTCAGCTCCGACTCGATCACCGCCTGCGCCCTCGCCAGCTGCGGGTTGTCGATCGGCTGCGCGGCGGCGGGCGCGGGAGCGCGCGGCGCGGCGGCAAGCGGGGGAGCGGGGGCCGGCGGAGGCAGCGGCGACTCCTCGCCTACCAGCAGCGCGAGCAGGTCGGCCGTGTGGGGCAGGTCGGCGTACGTTCCCTTGTCCACCACCGCATCGGAGAAGCTGAAGCGTCCCGCCGTGATCTTGCGGATGTGGTCGAGCGCTTCGAGACCCCGCTGAGTGCGGAAGACCAGCGAGACGATGTCGCCCTGCCTCAATCCGATGCGCGCCGAGTGGTTGTCCGTGGTGGCGATGAACATGGTGCCCGTGCGCTTCGCGGCGCACAGCGCGCCCAGCTCGGTCATCAGCTGGCGGTAGGACATGGGTGCCTGCGTGGGGCTCATCGCGCCGCCTGCGGCCTACCGGGTGCCGAGCCGCTCCACGGCCAGCTTGACGCTCGCCCGCAGGCGCTCGATGGCACGGGCGAGGCTGCCGATTTCGTCTGAGCGCTTGGTCTCGACGATGCGGGCGCCCAGGTTGCCGCGGCTGATCCCGTCGGCGATCTGCGTCAGCCTCCGGATGGGCTGGGTCAGCCCGCTAGCCAGCGCGTAGGAGACCAGGAGAACGAAGAGCACCGTGATGCCGAGCAGGATCAGCGCGTTGCGGTTGGCCAGGGCGAGAGGCGCGTAGGCTTCGTCGTAGTCCTGCAGGGCGACGAGCGTCCAGCCGTACTTCGTCTTCTCGGCGACGGCGATGACCCGCTTGCGCGAGGCTTCCGCGAAGATGATCTGCCTCTTGGGCTCCGCGCCCAGCCCCGCGACGGCGGGGTGGGCCTTGAGGCTGTCGCGCGCGCTCGGGTGCGCGATGACCTTGCCCTGGTCGTCCACGAGGAAGACGAAGCCGCTTTGGCCGATCTTCACGTTGGTGATGGTGGTGCTGACGTCGGTGACGCTCGTGCCCGCCGCGAGCACGCCCACGACCTTGTCGAGCCGCCAGACCGGCACCGAGAGGATGGCGGCGGGCTGTCCCGTCGTGCGGCTGATGACGACCTCCTGGCCCACCTGGCGCCCCTCGATGGCCTGCTTGAAGTAGCCCCGGTCGCCGTAGAAGCGCGGCGCCTCCTCGTCGTTCCGCCCGATGTTGTTGCCGTCGGGGGCGATGGTGAAGGCGAGGTAGACCCACTTGTACTCGGCGACGATGGCGCGCAGGAGCGGTTTCTGCTTCTTCGCGTCCATCGAGGACATGTCGTCGAGGGCCGCGTTCTGTCGCAGCATGCGCACGTTCATGTCCACCCACGCATCCACGTAGCCGACCATGGTGTCCGCCTGGCTGCTCAGGCGCTGCTCGATCTGACGCGAGAGGCTCTCCGATTCGGCGCGGTAGTCGAGGTACCAGATGGCGCCCAGCGGGATCAGCGTCACCACAAGCATGGTCAGCAGGAGCTTGGGGAAGATGCCGAAAGTCAGCCGCAGCTTCATGGGAGGGCTCTCCTCGGTTGGATCGAGGCAAACAGGATAGCCCCCGCCTCTGCCGCCAGCAAGAAATGAGAACGTGTAGGATAATCGCGCTCGTGGCAGGCGTGACCGCCTCCGGGACGGCCCCCTGGTACGACCCATAGGGGCCCGGCATGGCGGCGACACCGGATGTGCCTACAGAGTAAGGAGACCCCAATGCTCGATCTCGGACTCGGCGGCAAGGTGGCCATCATCACGGGCGGAAGCGAAGGGCTCGGGCGCGCGGCCGCCCAGAGACTCGCCGCCGAAGGGGCGCGCGTGGCCATCTGCGCGCGGCGGCCCGACGTGCTCGAGAGCACGGCGGTGGGCATACGCGCGGCGGGCGGGCAGGTGCTGGCACGCTCGGTCGATGTCACCCAGGCGGACCAGATCGAGAAATTCGTCGGCGAGGTCGTGCGCGAGTGGGGCGGGGTGGACATCCTCGTCAACAACGCCGGCACCTCGGCCGCCGCGTCCTTCGAGGCGGTGGACGACGACGCCTGGGTGCACGACCTGGAGCTCAAGCTGTTGTCGGCGGTGCGCCTGTGCCGGCTCTCCATCCCGCACATGAAGAAGCGCGGCGGCGGGCGCATCATCAACGTCACCAACCTGGGCGCGAAGACCCCGGCCGCCCGCGGGCTGCCGACCAGCGTCTCTCGCGCGGCCGGGATCAACCTGACCAAGTCCCTCGCCAACGAGTACGCGGCGGACAAGATCCTCGTGAACACGATCTGTATCGGGCTGGTCAAGAGCGCCCAGTGGGAGCGCCGCGCCAAGGGCGACCTCGACGCCTTCTACAAGGACATCGCCAAGCGCGTGCCCATCGGGCGCGTTGGCGAAGCCGAAGAATTCGCCGACCTCGTGGCCTTCCTGGTCTCGGCGCGCGCCGCGTTCATCACCGGCACGGCCATCAACTTCGACGGCGGCATGGCGAGCGTGGTTTAGACGGGTGACAGCCCTCCTCGGGCGCCAGTGGTTTGACTTTCCCCGGCCGAGCCGCTAGGCTCCGGCTGCCGCGGCGTGACCAACCGTTCTGCCATGTGAACAAGGAGGCTCCTGCGATGCTCAAGCGTGTGCCCGTCCTCACCGCTGTTCTTGCCCTTGCCCTTGCCCTGGCAGCGGCCGCCCATGCGCAGCAGCCGCCCGTCAAGATCGGCGCCATCCTGCCGCTCACCGGCTCGGGCGCCTCGTACGGCGTCTGGATGAAGGGCGGCGCCGAGATGGCCACGGAGGAGATCAACGCGGCCGGCGGGATCGGCGGCCGGAAGCTCGAGGTGATCTACGAGGACCACGCGGCCGACGCCTCCAAGGCCGTCAACGGCATGCGGCGCCTCGTCGAGGTCGAGAAGGTCCCCTTCACGCTCACCTCGTACTCCGCGCCCACGCTGGCGATCCAGCCCATCGGCGCCCAGAACAAAGTCGTGATGATGAACGGCGGCGGCCAGTCCGACAACCTGGCCAACAAGGAGTACCTCTACAACAACATCCCCGTTGTCTCCAACGAGGTCGGCGTGCTGGCCGACTGGCTGACCAAGGAGAAGAAGTTCAAGGCGGCGGTCGTGATCGTGGCCAACGACGAGGCAGGCCGCAACGCGGCGAAGACCTTCCGCGGGAAGTTCACCGCGGACGGCGGCCGCGTGCTGGCCGAGGAGCAGGTGGCGCTCGACGGCAACGACTTCCGCGCCCAGCTGGCCAAGCTCAAGGCCGCGGGCGGCGACCTCCTGTTCATCTCCTCCTACGGGCGCAACGTGGCCATCATCGCGGATCAGGCCCGCGAGCTCGGCATCACGCTCCCCATGGCAGCGACCTCCTGGATCCTGATTCCGGAGGTGTTCAAGTCCAAGGGCGCGGAAGGGATGCTGGTCACACGCCTGCCCTTCAATCCCGACTCGCCCTTCGCCCGCAAGTTCAAGGACAGGTACAAGACCGACGCGGGCTTCTTCGCGGTCCAGTACTACAGCGGCACGAAGATCTTCGCCCGCGCGGCCGAGGAGGCGATGAAGAAGAGCGGCGGCAAGCTCGACGGCGAGGGGGTCAAGAACGCCATCGAGTCGCTCAAGGCCTTCGACACGATTTCGGGCAAGCTCGTCTTCCAGCCCAACCACGCCGCCATCATGGACATCGAGGTGGGCGTGCTCAAGGGCGGGAAGGTCGAGGTGGAGAAGACCCTCAAGGCCAACCCCTAGGCGCGGGAGGCCGGCCGCGCCGTGGACCTCGTCCTCCAGCTCCTCGCCACCGGGCTCGTGGTGGGCAGCCTCTACGCCCTCTGCGCGCTCGGCTGGGGGCTGATCTACGGGACGACGCTGCACTTCCATGTGGCCCACGGCGCGGTCTTCGCGCTGGCGGCCTACTACGCCTACGTCGGGCAGAAGCTCCTGCACCTGCCCCTGCTCGCGGCGGTCGCCGCCGCCGTCCTGGCGGCGGCCGCCACCGGGCTCCTGATCGACCTTCTCGTCTACCAGCAGCTCGAGAAGCGCGGCGCATTCCGCACGAGCATCTTCATCTCCTCGCTGGGGCTCCTGATCGTGCTGGAGAACGTGCTTGCCATCGTCTTCACGCCCGATCCCATGCGGATGGACATCGGCTCGCTCAGCACCGCCGTCATCATCGGGCCCGTCTTCCTCACCTACCTGCACATCCTGACGGTCGTCCTCGTCGTCGCCGGCTACGGGCTGTTGGCGGCCTTCCTCAAGTGGTCCCGGTGGGGCCAGGCCATCCGTGCCGTGTCGAGCAGCCCGGAGATGGCGCGCACCGTGGGCATCAACCTGGGGAAGGTCCACCTCCTCACCTACGCCATCGGCTCGGCCATCTCCGCGCCCGCCGGCATCCTGGTCGCCATGGACGTGGGCGCCGAGCCGTTCCGCGGCACGCGGTTCGTGCTGCTGGCCTCGGTGGGCGTCATCATGGGCGGCATCGGCTCGATCCCGGGGGCGATGCTCGGCGGCCTCTTCCTGGGCCTGCTGGAGAACCTCGGCATATGGAAGCTGCCGTCGGAGTGGCAGTCGGCCATCAGCTTCGGCGTCTTCCTCGTCTTCATCCTCGTACGGCCGCGCGGCTTCTTCGGCCGCACGATCCACTCTGCGGAGATCTGACGTGGCGGCCTACGTCGCCCACTATCTCGTGATGGTGGGCATCTACACGATCCTCGCCGTCTCGCTCAACCTGCTGGTGGGCTACGCGGGCATTTTCTCGCTGGCGCACGCGGCCGTCTACGGCATCGGGGCCTACGCCTCGGCGCTCGTGGCCCTCAAGCTGGGGCTGGGCTTCTGGGGTGGGCTCGTGGTCGCCGCCGTCGCGGGCGCCTGCGCAGCGGCGCTCGTGGGCATCCCGTCGCTCCGCGTCGCGGGCGACTACTACATCGTCGCCTCGTTCGGCCTCCAGGTCGTGATCCTGACCGTGTTCATGAACTGGACCGACCTGACCAACGGACATGCGGGGCTGGCCGGCATCCCGCGGCCGCGCGTCTTCGGGCTCGTGATCGACAACCCGTTCAAGTACGTGGTCCTCTCGCTGGCGCTGGCGGCGCTGACGTACGCCATCTGCCGCCGGCTGACCGGCTCGGCCTTCGGCCGGACGCTGCGCGCCGTGCGCGAGGACGAGATCGCCGCGCAGGCCACGGGCAAAAACGTGGTGCTCGTCAAGATCGTCATCACCACCATCTCCTCGGCGCTGGGGGCGCTGGGCGGCAGCCTCTACGCGCACTACATCACCTATATCAACCCGAGCTCGTTCACCCTCGACGAGTCCATCTTCATCATGTCCCTCGTTATCCTGGGCGGCACCGAGCGTCTGGCCGGGCCTGTCGTGGGCGCTTTCATCCTGCTGGCCGTGCCGGAGGCGCTCAAGTTCCTGGCCATTCCCGACACGGTGGCGGCGCCCATGCGCCAGATCCTCTACGGCGGGCTCCTCATCCTCTTCATGTTCGTGCGCCCCGAGGGCATCCTGGGCCGCGCGCGGGCCAAGAGCGCCTGAGGCCGCCCATGGCCGCGCCCATCATGACGATCGAGAAGGTGTCCAAGGCCTTCGGCGGTATCCACGCCGTGGAGGAGTGCAGCTTCGAAGTGCCGCCCGGCCTGATCACGGGCCTCATCGGCCCGAACGGGGCGGGGAAGACCACGGTGTTCAACCTGATCACCGGCTTCCTGCGCGCCGACGGCGGCTCGATCCGCTACAAGGGCGAGGAGCTCCTGGGGCTCGCCCCCCACCAGGTCGAGGCGCGCGGCGTCGTGCGCACCTTCCAGCACCTCAGGCTCTGGGGCAAGATGACCGTGCTCGAGAACGTGCTGCTGGGCTGCCGGACGCCGCTCGGAGAGAACGTCTTGACGCTCTTCCTGCGCCCGGGGCGCGTGCGCGCCGAGGAGGCCGCCGCGCGCGAGCGCGCCATGGAGGTGCTGCATTTCTTCGCCCTGGCCGGCCGCGCCCACGAGCTGGCCGAGGACCTGGCCTACCCCGAGCAGAAGCTTCTCTCGATGGCGCGCATCTTCGCCACCAACGCCGAGATCCTGCTGCTCGACGAGCCCACCTCGGGGCTCGATACCGACTCCCTCCAGAAGATCGTGCCGATGGTTCGCCGCCTTGTCGAGCACGGCAAGACCGTGCTCCTCATCGAGCACAACATGGAGCTGATCTCGCAGCTGTCGGACGAAGTCGTCTTCCTCCACCAGGGGCGCGTCATGGCGCGGGGCCGGGCCGAGCAGATCACGCGCGACCCGGCGTTGACCGAGATCTACTTCGGGGCGTGATCGTGACCGAGACGCTGCTCGACGTCCGCGACCTCGAAGCCGGCTACGGGAAGAAGACCGTGCTGCACGGCGTGTCCTTCCGCGTGGGCGAGGGCGAGATCGTCGCCCTCCTCGGCCACAACGGCGCCGGCAAGTCCACCACGCTCAAGACGGTGCTGGGCCTCCTGCCCGCGCGGGCGGGCAGCGTGCGCTTCGCCGGCGAGGAGTGGGGCAACGGCGACCCCGCCGCCAACGTGAAGCGCGGGCTGGCGCTCGTGCCGCAGGGACGCGGCGTCTTCCCCGACCTGAGCGTGGTCGAGAACCTCATGCTGGGCGCCTACACCCAGGGCGACCGGACCGGCGCCCTCCAGCGCATGGACGAGGTCCTCGAGCTCTTCCCGATGCTCGCCGAGCGCCGCGGCCAGCGCGTGGGCACCATGTCGGGCGGCCAGCAGCAGATGGTCGCCGTGGGCACGGCCCTCATGCAGCGACCGCGTCTCATGATGATGGACGAGCCGTCCATCGGGCTCGCGCCGGTGCTCGTCCGGCGCGTGCTGGAGACGGCGGTCCAGATCAACCGGCGCTTCGGCACGGCCATCGTGCTGGTTGAGCAGAACATCAAGACGGCGCTCGGCATGGCGGGCCGCGCCTACGTGATGAAATCGGGGCGCATCGTGCTCGAGAAGCCGGCCGCCGAGCTCCTGGCCGCGCAGGACTCCTGGTGGGAGCTCTACTGACGACGCCCGACCGGCCGTGCTAGCATCGCGACAGGAGGTGGGAACATGTTCAAGGACGTCGTGACTTCGAAGCAGGAGCTGCGCGCCATCTTCGGCGAGCCGAGCGAGCGGGCCGTCCTCAAGTGCCACTCGTCCCTCGACGAGCACTCGCGCGCGTTCATCGCGGCCTCGCCCTTCGTGCTGCTCGCGACCTCCAACGCCGCGGGGCAGTGCGACGTCTCCCCCAAGGGCGACGCGCCGGGCTTCGTGCGGGTCCTGGACGACACGCATCTGGTCGTGCCCGACCGCCCCGGCAACAACCGCACCGATGGAATGACCAACATCCTCGAGAACCCGCATATCGGGATGCTCTTCCTCGTGCCCGGGCGCGGGGACACGCTGCGCGTCAACGGAAGAGCCTCGATCATCCGCGACGAGGAGATCCTGGCGCGCCTGGCCATGCATGGCAAGCTCCCCAGGGTCGCGCTCGGCGTCGTGGTCGAGGAGGCGTATCTCCACTGTCCCAAGGCCTTCCTCCGCTCGAGCCTGTGGGACCCGTCAACCTGGGCCGAGCCGCAGAAGCTCCCGTCCTTCGCCCAGATGCTCTGGGACCAGGTGCCGACCGCGCGCAGCGCGGCGTCGGTCACCGACTACGCCCGCGACCTGGACAAACGGGTCCGCGACGGGCTGTACTGACAGAGGAGGCTCTGCATGGCCGTCGTAGATCCGATCCCCAGGGAGAAGGCGCCTGCCGAGTTGCAGGCCGTGTACGACGGCTTGACGAAGCGGGCCGGGCGCGTGCCGGACTTCTACGGCGTCATGGCTCACCATCCCCGAGCGCTGAAGAACTTCCTGCCGCTCTATGCCTCGGTGATGAACGAGGGCACCCTCGAAGCCCGATACAAGGAGCTGGCCTATCTCAAGACCTCGCACCTGAACGGCTGCGAGTACTGCTCCCGCGCGCACACGCCGGCGGTGAAGCGGGCCGGGATTACCGGCGAGCAGATCGGGGCCCTGACGTTCTACGAGCGGAGTCCGCTCTTCGACGAGAAGGAGAAAGCCGTACTGCTCTACGCCGAGCGGATGACGCGTGCGGCGGGCGCCGGCCTGCGCGACATGGCGGTCGGCGAGCTCAAGCGGCACTTCACAGAAGACCAGATCGTCGAGTTGGCCCTGGTGACCTGCATGGCGAACTTCACCAACCGCTTCAACAACGGCCTCCGCATCGAGCCCGATCTGGGCTAGGCGCTCCTTCTCAGACCGTCGCGATGGGCGTCGCGGGTGATCCGACGGCGCCGGGAAGCCGGAGCGGCGGCGCGGTCAGGAGGAAGCGGCTGCGCTTGTGCTGGCGGAGCCAGGCCGCGAGTTCCGTCAGGTAGAACATCTCGCCGAGGTTGACCCCGAGCTTGAAGAGGCAGTGCTGGTGGAGGGGCAGTCCCGCGTGCGGCGCGGGGCCGCCGGGGCGCGACGGCACGGCCTCGACGCCGTAGTTGTCGGCGATGAGGGACGCGATGCCGCTGTCGGTGATCCATTGCAGGAGCGCATCGTCGCGGCCGTCGAGCACGGCGTAGGACGAGGCGAGCTTCTCGCCGTCGGGATTCCGCTTCATGTCGAGGATGGCCTGGCTGAACCCCGAGTGAAGCAGCAGCATATCGCCCTTCTCGACGACCACCTTGTCCTGGTCCATGACGCGCAGCAGGTCGTCGCGGCTCACCATCTTCCGCTCGGCGCCGAAGTGGGCGTGAAGGTCCACCAAGACGCCGCGCCCCTGGATGCCGTGCGCCGCCATGTTCTCGACGCCCAGCCGGCGCGCGCCGATGGGCTCCGTCGTCTTCTCGCCCGTGCGGTAGTCGATGGGACCGACCACGTCCACGTTGGCGCGGTGGCCGTTGTAGAACAGCGGCTCGGCCTTACCATCGCCGTCGGCGTCGAAGTGGGCGCCGACGTGGCAGAGGCTGTCCCACTGCGTGGAATACTGGAGCGTCAGCAGCACGCGGTCGTCACAGACCACGTCGGTGTGCAGCGGGTTGTAGACGGACAGCGGCATGTTGTAGCGCGGTCTCTCTTCGGTGCCCGTCGCCGAGAGGACGGGCGGGGTGCGCCGCGGGTTGAGCACGGCGCCGCCCGGGTAGTCGAGCGGGAGGCTGAGACAGAACGTGCGGCCCTCGCGCACCTCGGCCACGCCCTGCTTGACCTTCTCGGGCGTGATCAGATTCAAGCGCCCGATCTGGTCGTCGGGGCCGAAGTCTCCCCAGGTGGATCCTTCCGGGCGGTGCTTCCATCGAGAAGTTGCCATCGGCTCTCGTGACCTCCTCCGTTACTTGCGCGCCTCGAGGATCAGGTTGAACGGGGTCTCTGTCGCCCGGCGAAAGCGGCTGAAGCCGGCCTCGGCCATGACCGCGGCGAGGCGGCGCTCACCGGCCTGCGCGCCGAGGCCGAGCCCGACCTCCTGCGACAGGGAATTGGGCGTGCAGATCATGCTGGACACGGCGTAGTACAGCCGCCCCACGGGATTCGAGTTGTCCGCCACGCTGTCGCCGGCGAACGGCTCGACCAGCATGATCGTGCCGTCGTCGCTGAGGGCCTGGCGGGCGTGGCGGGCGGCGCCGACCGGATCGCCCATGTCGTGCAGGCAGTCGAAGAAGCAGATCAGGTCGAATCCCCGCTCGGCGTAGCCCTTGGCCGCGGCGGCCGTGAATGTGACACGGTCTGCGACGCCGGCTTCCGCCGCGCGGGTGCGGGCCACCTCGACGGACGGCGCGTGGATGTCGAAGCCGAAGAAGCGCGACTTCGGGTACGCCCCTGCCATGATGATCGTCGACGCCCCGTGGCCGCAGCCGACGTCGGCGACCTTGGCGCCGGCCTCGAGCTTGACCACGATCCCGTCCAGGGCCGGCAGCCACGCGGTGGTCAGGCGGGCCTTGTACCCCGGCCTGAAGAACTTCTCTGTCCCGTGAAACAGCCGGTGGTGGTGCTGGCCCCAGGGCAGGCCGCCGTCTCCCCGGAACGCGTCGAGCACCTTGTCGATGTCGGTGAAGCAGGCGCCGACGACGTTGGTCCCGGGGGCGACGAAGACCGGAGAGTTCTCGTTGGCGAGGGCCATCGCCTGCTCCGGCGGAAGGCGGTAGCCGCCGTCCGCGTGCTCCAGGTAGCCGGCGGCCGCGTTGGCGTCGAGCCACTCGCGCACGAGGCGGGGATTGCAGCGGCACCGGGCGGCCAGCGCGTCGGCGCTGACCGCCCGGCCGTCGGCCATGGCCTTGTACAGCCCGAGCTCCTCGCCGATCAGGACCACGGCCATCATGAGGGCGCCGCCCATGTCGGTGACGAACTTGCCCATGAACGCGTGCAGCTTGGTCTCGTCCATTGTGATCTCTCCAGTCTAGCAGGGCTCGAGGGGCACGCTGAGCGTGGTGCCGGGGACGAGGATGCCCCCGCGACGGCTGATCTCGACGCTGCCGTAGCGCGGCGCGAAGCAGTCCGGCAGCGGGCGGCCGTCGGGCGGGCAGAGCCAGAGGCGCAGGAGGTGGCGCTTGCGCGCGGGCTCGGGCCAGTCGACGTAACCCGTCCGGTCGTGGAGGATCTGGTGGTTGTGCAGCAGCTGGATGTCGCCCGGCTCGAAGTCCATGAAGAGGTTGAGATCGCGGTCTTCCAGCAGCGAGTCGAATACATCGAGCGCTTCGACCTGGCGCGCGGTGAGCGGCGGCACCTCGGGGAAACGCCGGGCGGACTCGATGTAGCGCCGCACGTAGATGGTGGACAAGCGCCCCGCGTGCCAGTTGAAGACGGGCACCGCGAAGTAGGGCTTCATGCCCGCCGGGACTTCCCCGCGTCTGTCTGTCTCGAAGGGTTCGAAGAGGACGGGCAGGAGGTCGGGACGGCGCGCCAGCATCACGTTGAAGACGCTGACCGAGCTGATGATGGCGGAGAGTCCACCGGAGCGCGCCTGGCGCAGGCAGAGGAGGCCCACGAGGTCGCACGAATCCGTGTGGAAGTACTGGCGCTCCGTCGTCTGGTAGATGCGGACGTTGGGGTCGTCTGGGTTGTAGCCGAGGTCGCGCACGTGGCCGAGGACGTGGCCCTTGGCGTTCTGCGAGAGCGCGCGGCCGAAGTACGTGCCGATGCCCCAGTAGACCGTCGCGGCTTCGGCGATCGAGTAGCGCCCGACGGGCACGCCGCGGAGCAGGACGAAGCCGCGGCCGTGGAGCAGCTCGCGGTGGATGCCGTCGAGGACTGGGCCCAGTCGGGGCAGGGGGAAGTCCTCGCGCGTGATCCCGATGATGTCGAGGCCGCGCGTGCGGGTGCGCTCGAGCGCCTGGTCGAGCTCGGCGATCTCGTCCGTGGAGAGCCGGTAGAGCCATTCCTCCGACTTGGCCATGTCGGGGCCGCGCCAGGCCGACGGGCCTTCGATGCGCCCGGGCGGCATCGGTGCGTCAGCCACGATCGGGACGTTCCACGAAATGGATGAGGATGCCGCCCGTGGACTTCGGATGGAGGAAGGCGATCTTCGAGCCTCGCGCGCCGGGACGCGGCGTCTCGTCGATGACAGTGAGACCCGCGGCCCTGGCGTCACGCATGGCCTCTTCGATGTCGGCCACGCGGAGTGCGATGTGGTGGAGGCCCTGGCCGCGCCGGGCGACGAACTTCGCGATGTCGCGCTGGTCGATCACCTTCTGGTCGCCGTCGGGCACGCGGTCCTCGAGGATCTCGAAGTCGGTATCGCCCACGCGCGCGAAGGCCGCGCGCAGCCCTCCGTAGGGGTCCTTCTCTTCGAAGCCGTGGATCTCGAGGCCGAGCTTGTCGCCGAAGATCTCGATGTGCTTCCCGAGATCCCCCGACGCGATGCCGATGTGGTCGATGCCGAGGATGCGCATGGTCGCTGTCCCCCTGGCCGAGAGCGGCGGCCTCGGCGGGCGGGATAATAGCACGCGCCCCAGACCGGCGACGTCCGTATACTGAAACACCATGCTGCCGCGGACGGCCGACATCGTCATCATCGGCGCGGGCGCCATCGGCTCGAGCATCGCCTACCACCTCTCGAAGCGCGGCGCCGGCGACGTCGTGGTGCTCGAGCGCGAGGCGATCGGCTCGGGCTCGACGAGCAAGGCCGCGGGCGGTATCCGGGTGCAGTTCGCCACGCGCGTCGAGATCGAGTTCTCCCTGCGGGGCATCGCCTTCTTCAAGCGCTTCGAGGACGAGATGGGCGTGCCGTGCGACTTCCGCCAGGAGGGCTACCTCTTCATCCTGTCGAGCGAGAAGGACGTCGCGCGCTTTCGCACCAACGTAGCGCTCCAGCAAAGCATGGGCGCCGACGTGAGAATGATCGCTCCCGATGACGCGAAGGCCATCGTGCCTGGCCTTCGCGTGGACGACGCGGTCGCGGCCGTCTGGGGCCCGACGGACGGCTACGCCTCGCCCAACGACGTGGTCCAGGCCTACGCGGCCCGCGCCCGGGCGGGCGGGGTCAGGTTCTTCGAGGAAACGCCGGTGACGGGGATCGAACTCGACGACGGCAGGAAGGTCGGCGCGGTCGTGACGCCGGCGGGACGGATCGAGACGCGGCTCGTGATCAACGCCGCCGGGCCGCAAGCGCCGCTGGTCGGGAAGATGGTGGGGCTGGATCTGCCGGTCGACCCCCGGAAACGCCACATCTTCGTCACCGACAGTTTCACGGAGATTAGACACCCGATGCCGCTCGTGACCGACATCACGTCGGGCTTCTACTGCCGGAGCGAGCAGGGCGCGATCCTGATGAGCCCGGGCGACATCGGGGCGCACACGGAGTACACGGCGAGCGTGGACTGGGGCGTGCTGGAGGAGACGGTGGAGAAGGCGGTGCGCCGCATGCCGGCGCTCGAGCACGCCCAGATCCGCCATGCTTGGGCGGGACTGCGGCCGCTCACGCCCGACGGCCGCGGCATCCTCGACTGGGCGCCGGGCATCGAGGGGCTCTATCTCGCCATCGGCTTTTGCGGCCACGGCTTCCAGCACTCGCCCGCGGCCGGCGAGATGGTCGCCGAGCTCCTCACGACGGGGCGCACCAGCCTCGACATCGCCGACTTGAGGCTCGGCCGCTTCTAGCGGCTGCCGAAGCAGGCCCGCCGTCAGACCTCGAGCCATTCCTTGCGCACCGCCGCGTTGGCGCGCAGGTCCTCCGGCGTGCCTTCGAAGACAATGCGGCCGTGGCCCATCACGTAGAGCCGGCGGCTGATACGGAGCGCGATCGTGAGCTTCTGCTCGACCAGCAGGATGGAGACGCCCCGCGCGGCGATGCGCTCGAGCAGGCCGCTGACGAGCTCCACCAATCGGGGCGCGAGGCCCTCGGTGGGCTCGTCGATCATGATGAGCTCGGGATCGCCCATCAGTGTCCGGCAGATGGTCAGCATCTGCTGCTCGCCGCCCGAGAGCACGCCGCCCAGCACGTCGGCGCGCTCCCGCAGGAGCGGGAAGAGCTCGAAGACGTCGTCGTAGCTCCACCGCCCGGTCTGCTTCGTGGACTTCCTGCCGAGGAGGAGATTCTCTCGCACGGTGAGTCCGGGGAAAATGTCCCGGTTCTCGGGCACGTAGCCCAGGCCCTTCCGGGCGATCACGTGCGGCGGCAGCCCGACCAGCTCCTCGTCGCGGAAGCGCACGGAGCCCTGCGCCCGGACGTCGCCCATGATTGCCTTGATGGTCGTCGAGCGGCCGACGCCGTTGCGGCCGAGCAGGCTCACGATCTCGCCCTCGTCAACACACAGGCTCACGCCGTGCAGGATGTGGCTCTTGCCGTAGAAAGCGTGCAGGTCGCTGACGGCCAGCATCAGCCCGCGCCCTGGGGCACGCCGAGGTATGCCTCCTGCACGGCCGCGCTCGCGCGGATGCGCGCGGGCGTGTCGTGCGCGATGACCTCGCCGTACACGAGCACGGCGATCCGGTCGGCGAGGTCGAAGACGACGCTCATGTCGTGCTCCACCATGAGCAGCGTCTTGCCCGCCGTCACCTGGCGGATGAGCTGGACGACCTGCTCGGTCTCGCTGCGGCTCATGCCCGAGGTCGGCTCGTCGAGCAGGATCACGTCGGCGCCACCCGCGATGGTGATGCCGATCTCCAGCGCGCGCTGCTCGGCGTAGGACAGGAGGCCGGCCGGTATGTGACGCCGCGCCGCGAGGTTGAGCTGTTCGAGCACCGTCTCGGTGCGTTCCCGCACCTCGCGCGCCGCGTCCACCCAGTGCCAGAACGAATAGCGGTAGCCCAGCGACCACAGCACGCTGCACCGCACGTTCTCGAAGACGCTCAGCCAGGGGAAAATGTTCGTCACCTGGAAGGAGCGGCTCAGTCCCCGGCGGTTGACCTCGTAGGGACGCCGCCCGGTGATGTCCTCGCCCCTGAGCCGGATGCGCCCGCCCGAGACGGGGTACTTGCCGGTGATCAAGTTGAAGAGCGTCGATTTACCAGCGCCGTTAGGACCGATGAGGGCCTGCCGCGTGCCCGCCTCGATGGCGAGGCTCACGCCGCGGATGATCAGCGTGGGACCGAAGGCCTTGCGGACGTCGACCAGCTCGATCGCCGGCGGTGTTCCGGGCCGTTGAAGCGTCGGCTCGCGGCGCGCTCGCGAGGCGCTCACGGCCGCCGCTCACCTCCTCCTGCGGATGCGGGCGCCGGGCGGCTCGCCTCGGCGAGCGCGTTGGCGGCACGGGGGGCCGCCCACCGCAGCGCCAGCGCCCCCGCCGCGGTGAGCGCGACGAAGGCGAGCCAGGGCAAGAGCGTGCGCACGGGGACGGCCGTCCAGAACAGGCGCTTGGTGGTGATGGCCGGTGACGCGGTGACGAGGAAGTGCACCATCTCGAGGAGCCCGATGACGCCCACGGCGGCCACGAGCGCGGCGAGCGCGGCGACGAGGTACGGGCCGACGAGGCGCCGCAGGCGGCCGGCCCGCCACGCGGGCGCGTGCATCATCAGCGCCCCCGCCAGCCCCGCCGGCACGAAGAGGACGGTGGCTAGGAACAGGAGGCCGAGGTAGAGGAGCCAGATCCCCGTGTAGTCGCTCAGCATCGACTGGAGGAACGTGAAGAGTATCGCGCCGAGGATGGGGCCGACGAAAGAGCCGATGCCGCCGATATACGTCATGAGCAGCACGGCGCCCGAGGCCGCGAGGCCCATGTTCGCCGCGGTGAGGATCTCGTAGTTCACCGCGAAGAGCCCGCCCGCCACGCCGGCGAAGAAGCCGGCGGCACAGAACGCGATGAAGCGGACGGTTTGCGCGCTGTAGCCGACGAACTCCGCGCGCTCCGGATTGTCGCGCACGGCGTTGGCCATGCGCCCCACCGGCGTCCGCGAGAACGCGTACATCAGCGCGGCGGCCACAAGCACCCAGAAGGCGATCAGGTAGTACACTTGGCGATCGGTCGAAAAGTGCAGGCCCAGGAGCAGCGGCGCCTTCGTCCGGTTGGCCGTGATCCCCTCCTCGCCGCCGAAGAACTTGTCGAAGATGAGCGCGGAGGCGGCCATCATCTCGCCCACCCCGAGCGAGATCATCGCGAAGACGGTGCCGGCCCTTCGAGTCGAGAAGCTGCCGTAGAGCGCGGCGAAGCAGAGGCCGCCGAGCCCGCCGACCAGCGGCAGCAGCGGCACGGGGAGGTACACGACGCCCTGGCCGGCCAGATTGAGGACGTGCGCGGCGATGAAGCCGCCGAGCCCGAAGTACACGGCGTGACCAAAAGATAACATGCCGCCCTGGCCGAGGAGCATGTTGTAGCTCAGGGCGAACACGATCGCGATGCCCATCTGGTTCATCACGGGCACGGCCGCGGAGGTCCGCACGACGTGGGGAAGCGCCGCCAGCAGCGCGGCCGCGGCCAGCCAGACCGCGGAGCGGCGCATCCATCGGGTCCGCGCGGGCGCCATCGCCTCGAGCGGACGCGCGGTGGCGGGGACGCTCACGTCTCCCGCGTCCCGAAGAGCCCGGTGGGCCGCACGATGAGGATGAACACCAGCAGGAAATACGGCATGATCGGCGCCACCTGGGCGACCGTGATACGCCACAGGTCGTGCAGCGCCCCGCCCGCGTCGATCGGCACGCCCAGCGCGATCAGCGCGCTGCCCACCGAGACGTTGAGCGCCACCGCGAAGGTTTGAAGAATACCGATGAGTAGCGAGGCCACCAGCGCGCCGGTGAGCGAGCCGAGGCCGCCGACCACCACCACCACGAACACGATGCTGCCGAGCACCTGCGCCATACCTGGGAACGTGCCCAGCACGGGGCCGGCGATGACGCCGGCCAGTCCGGCGAGCGCCGAGCCGATGCCGAAGACGACCATGAAGACGCGGGGGACGTTGTGCCCGAGCATGGCCACCATCCCAGGATGCGTGAGCGAGGCCTGGATGATGAGGCCGGCCCGCGTGCGCATGAAGGCCGCGAAGAGGAACAGGAAGATCGCGACGGACACGGCGAGCATGAACGCCTTGTAGGCCGGGAAGCTGCCGTGGAAGAGGTGGAACAGCGCGAAGTCGAGGGCCTTGGGGATTTCGTAACTCTTGGCGGGCCGTCCCCAGACGAGCGGCACCAGCTCCTCGATGACGATGGCGACGCCGAACGTGAAGATCAGCTCGGGCACGTGCCCGAACCGATGCACGCGGCGCAGCCCGTAGCGCTCGACGAGCACCCCCAGGGCGCCCACCAGCAGCGGCGCGATCACCAGCGCCGGCCCGAAGCCCACGGCGCGGCCGAACGCGTACCCGAAGTAGGCCCCCAGCATGTAGAAGCCGGCGTGGGCGAAGTTCAGCACCCCCATCATGCCGAAGATGAGCGTGAGCCCGCTCGACAGCATGAACAGGAGCAGGCCGAAGACGAGGCCGTTCAGCAGGGAGAAGAAGACGAGCTCGAACATCGTGGCGCGCTGTGCGGAGCCCGCCGGCCGGGCCAGCGGGCTCCGCCCGACCGGGGCTAGCCCGGCCGCGCCATCTTACAGGTCGTGGGCTGCGTGGCCTTCGCACGATCGATCTTGCTCTCGAGCGACAGCCCAAAGCCGGAGTTGTCGAAGTCGTAGGTGATGCCCTTGTTGGTGTGCACGGAGATGTAGATGGGCATCTGGAGCTGGTGATCCTCGCGTCGCATGACGACCTGATCGCCGCCCAGCGTGGTCCACTCCATGCCCTCGAGGGCGGCGGCCACCTTGTCGACGTCCACGGTGCCCGCCTTCTTGATGGCCAGGGCGAGCATGTTGACGCCCGTGTTGATGCGGGGCTGGTTGACGTCGCCCTCGTGGTTCACCTTCTTGTACCCCGTGATGTAGTCGCCCAACGCCTTGGGCGCGCTCGGGTTGCCGGGGTTGGTCTCGTGGACGAGCCGGATGCGGTCGATGCCGGCGGCGCCGATGGCGGCGGTGACGCCGTCGGAGGCCGCGTAGTAGGTGTAGAAAGGCACCTTCAACCCACCGTCGTTGGCGGCCTTGGCCAGGTTCACCATGTCGGCGCCCCAGTTGCCGGTGATGACGGCGTCGGCGCCGGAGGCGAGGATTTTCTGTACGTACGGCGAGAAGTCCAGCACCTTGCCGATCGGGTGCAGCTCGTTGCCGACGATCTGGATGTCGGGCCGCTTGGCCTTGAGCATGCTGACGGCGGCTTCGGCCACCGCCTTCCCGAACGAGTAGTCCTGGCCGATGACGTAGATCTTCTTGATCTTGGTCTTGGCCTTGATGACGTCGGTCAGCGCCGCCATCTTCATGTCGGCGTGGGCGTCAAAGCGGAAGTGCCAGTAGTGGCACTTCTCGTTCGTGAGCGCGGGGTCGACGGCTGAGTAGTTCAGATAGAGGACGCGGCTGCCCGGATTGCGCTCGTTGTGCTTGAGGACCGCGTCCGAGATGGCGTGGGCCACGCCCGAGCTGTTGCCCTGGAAGACGAAGGGGATCCCGTCACCGATGACCTTCTTGAGCTGGATCAGGCTCTCCTGCGGGCTGACCTTGTTGTCGAAGGGCACGATCTCGATCTGCCGGCCGAGCACGCCGCCCGCGCGATTGATCTGGTCCGCGGCGAAGCGGAACTGCTTGAGTCCGTTCTCGCCGGTCGCCGCGAACGGCCCCGAAAGCGGATCGACGTAGGCCACCCGGATGGGATCGGCCGACATCGCCCCTGACGCCAGCCCGCCGACCACCGCGAGCACGAGGATACCGCTGAGCACGCTCTTCGCCCTGGACATCGTGGACCTCCTTTGCGTTTGCCCGCCCGCGACTCCGGCCGCCGCAGGGCCACTACGCTTGCATGGCCGATGAGGTGTTGTCAACCGGGATTTCCGATACATCCTCCCGCGCTTCGGCGACATGAAGCTCTCCAGCCTCCGGCAGGAGGGCATGGAGACGTGGTACGCCGAGCGGCTCGGCCAGGTCTCTCCCACCACCGCCAACAAGGAGCTGGCCCGGCTCAAGCATCTGCTCGGCCGCGCCGTCACGTGGGGGTATCTCAAGGCGAGCCCGGCGCGGGCGCTCAAGAAGGCGAAGGAAGCGCCAGGGCGGGTCCGGTATCTCTCGCCCGAGGAGTACGAGAAGCTCTTGAACGGCGCCGACGTGACGGTGAAGGCGAACAACGGGCGGATATGGACGGCGCGACAGGCGCCCAACTCCGCGCTCCGACTCTACATATTGGCCGCGCTCCACACAGGGGCTCGGCGAAGCGAGCTCGTGCGCCTCCGATGGGCTGACGTGGACATGCGGGCGCGGACCATCACCTTCCGGCACACCAAGAACGGGTACGCACGCTCGGTTCCGATGACGGACACGCTGCGTGAAACCTTCGCCGCGCTCCCCCGCCCGCTCTCACCGGAGGCGCCCGTCCTTCCTGAGCGCGAGCCTAAAGTGATCTCCCGCGGCTTCGCGCGCCTGGTGGCCGACCTCGAGATGCCCAACCTCCGATTCCACGACCTCCGCCATCACGCGGGCAGCATGCTCACTATGGCCGGCGTCCCTCAGCGAAGCATCATGGAGATTCTCGGCCACCGCGATCCGCGGATGACGATGCGTTATCAGCACCTCTCGCCGGGGCATCTCCGCGACGCCATTCGAGCCCTGGAGCCGCACCCCGTCAAGGCCGCGGTACCGGACAACGAGAGCGCGTCCGCGATCGCGTGACCGGAGCTCAAGTGGCACTATTTCGGCACCGGCAGAAAAGCAACAGCGCGGGGTGGGTTGCAACCCCGCGCCGAAAATGGTGGACGACACTGGACTTGAACCAGTGATCCCCGGCATGTGAGTCGCTGCGCTTATCGCCCTCCTCGGCCTCCAGACACGCCAGACCCGAGCGACGGGAGGGCGCTCCTACACTGATCTCGCGAACCCGGTGTCTCGTTCTTCTTGACAGTTTCCGGTCAGCGAGGTCAGCAGGGGAGGGCCCCCTGCCCCACCCGGCTCCCCGCCCGGCAGATTGCCAACGAGTTTCTCACTCAGGACACTAGCGGGGCTGCATTCTGATCGCCCCGTCCAGCCTGATGGTCTCGCCGTTGAGCATGGTGTTCTCGACGATGTGGGCTGCGAGGGCGCCGTACTCGGCCGGGCGCCCGAGGCGAGGGGGGAACGGGACCTGCTTGCCGAGCGACACGCGCGCGGGCTCCGGCAGCCCCGCCAGGAGCGGGGTGTCGAAGAGCCCGGGCGCGATGGTGCAGACGCGGATGCCCAGGTCCGCAAGGTCGCGGGCGATGGGCAGCGTCATGCCGACGATGCCGCCCTTGGAGGCCGAGTAGGCCGCCTGGCCGATCTGGCCATCGAAGGCGGCGACGGAGGCGGTGTTGACCACCACGCCCCGCTCGCCCTCCTCGTTGGGTTGGTTCTTGGCCATGTGCGCGGCGGCCAGCCTGATGCAGTTGAAGGTGCCGATTAGGTTGACCTGGATGACTCGCGTAAATACCCCGAGATCAGCCGGGCCGCGCTTGCCGTAGGCCTTCTCGGCCGCGCCGATGCCGGCACAGTTGACCAGCACGTGGACGGCGCCCAACTTCGCCGCGGCGGCTTCGAGCGCCGCCGTCACCTCGTCGGCGCTGGTGACGTCGCAGGCCGCGAAGAAGGCATTGCCCCCCATCTGCTTGGCCACCTCGACGCCGGCGGACTTGGGCAGGTCGAGGAGCGCGACCTTGCCGCCGCCCGCGAGCAGCCGCTCGGCCGTCGCCCGGCCCAGCCCCGACGCGCCGCCCGTGATCACCGCAACGGATCCCGCGATCTTCATCGATTGAATCCTCCTCGGCAGGGGTCTCGACTGCCGCGGTAGTATAACCGAGACCCATGGCCGCCCCACTCTGGATACGGACCCCCGAGGAGCTCGACGCGCTCGTCGTGTCCCTGCGGGGGGCCAAGACGCTCTGCATCGACACCGAGGCCGACGGCCTCCACCACCATCCGGTCAAGCTCTGCCTGGTGCAGGTGGCCGACGACCGGGGCCGGGGACACCTAATAGATCCGCTCGCGCTACCCACGCTCCAGCCGCTCGGACCCTTCTTCGCGGACGCGGGCGTGGTCAAGGTGCTGCACGCAGCCGACAACGATCTCGGCTATCTCAAGCGGCTCTACGGGTTCTCCGTCGCCAACATCTTCGACACGGCCATCGCCGCGCGCTTTCTCGGCGTGACGTCGCTGTCGCTCGACGGGCTCCTGCGCGACTTCATCGGCGTGGACCCGGGTCCCTCGCGCCAGAAAGACGACTGGTCCAAGCGCCCGCTGAGCCCGGCCCAGGAGACCTACGCGCTCAACGACGTGCTCCACCTGATACCTTTGCGGCAGAAGCTGTTGGAGGCTTTGCGCGCCAAGGGGCGCGAGCTCTGGGTCGAGGAGGAGTGCGCGTTGATCGCCGCCATGCCCGCTCCCGAGAAGGCTGCCGACCCCGACGCCTACATGAAGCTCAAGGCCGCCAAGGACCTCGACGGCCGCGGGCTCGCCGTGCTGCGCGAGCTCCACCAGGCGCGCGAGACGCTGGCGATCAAGCTCGACCGCCCGCCCTTCATGATTCTGGGCAACGAGGTGCTGGTGGCGCTGGCGGTGCTCAAGCCTCGGGACAGCAACTCGATCCTCACGGTCAAGGGGTGCACGATCAACGTGGTGCGCCGAGCGGGCGAGGCGATCCTGGCGGCCGTCGAGCGCGGCCTGACCGTGCTGGACGCCGAGCTGCCCGTGCGGCGCCCGAACCCGCGGCCCCGCGCCTCCGGCGCCGTCCAGCGGCGGAGCGAGGCGCTCCGCGCCTGGCGCGTCGAGGCCGCCAAGCTCGTGGAGCTCGACGCGGGCGTGATTTTCCCGCAGCGCCTGATCGACAGGCTGGCCCATGATCCGCCGCGCGACCTCGATGCCCTCGCGCGCGTGGAAGGTGTCGGGCGCTGGCGCGCCGAGCTCTTCGGCGCCGATCTCTTGAGGAGGCTCGAATGACCGCACTCGTGAACCGGCAGATCGTCCTCGCTGCCCGCCCCGCGGGCATGCCGAAGGCCACCGACTTCAGGCTCGAGACGACGCCCGTGCCCGAGCCGGGGCCAGGCCAGATCCTCGTGCGCAACATCTGGATGTCGGTGGACCCGTATATGCGAGGCCGCATGAACGACCGCAAGTCGTACTCGCCGCCCTTCGAAGTCGGCAAGCCGCTCGACGGGCGCGCCGTGGGGCAGGTGCTGAAGTCGAATCATCCCAAGCTCAAGGAAGGCGCGGTCGTCAGCAACATGCAGGGCTGGCGCGAGTACTTCGTCTCGGCGGGCGAGGGCATCACGCCGGTCGATGCCTCGCTGCCGCTGCCGGCCTACCTTGGCGTCCTCGGTGTCCCCGGTTTCACGGGCTGGTACGGGCTCAAGGAGATCGGCAAGCCCAAGGCCGGCGAGACGCTCGTGGTCTCCGGCGCCGCCGGAGCGACGGGCTCGCTCGTCGTCCAGATGGGCAAGATCCTGGGCTGCCGCGTCGTGGGCACGGCCGGCACCGACGAGAAGTGCGCCTATGTCAGGCGCGAGCTGGGGGCGGACGCCGCCATCAACTACAAGACGGCCGGTGACTGCGTCGACGCGCTCCGCCAGGCCTGCCCCAAGGGCGTCGACGTCTACTTCGAGAACGTGGGCGGGCCGATCCTCGACGCCGTGCTGCGCCTGCTCAACCCGCTCTCCCGCATCCCCCTCTGCGGCATGATCTCGCAGTACAACCTGGAGATCCCCGACCCCGGCCCGCGCTACCTCTTCTCCATGATCGCCAACCGCACCCTCATGCAGGGCTTCATCATCTCCGACCACTTCGACCGCTACGGAGAATTCGTCGGCGAGGTGGGCGGCTGGCTCAAGGCCGGGCGCATCAAGCGGGAAGAGACCGTAGTCGAGGGCATCGAGAACGCGCCCAAGGCCTTCCTCGGCCTCTTCTCCGGCGACAACCTGGGCAAGATGGTCGTGCGCCTGGCCCCCGACCCCCCGGCCTCTGGTCCGAGGTAGCGCACCGGCGCACCTCCCGGTTGTTCTCCAGCCGGGACGGTGGTACACCCGGGATCAAGGATCCACAGGCCCGGGCCCGACCGCTCTCCAGAGGAGGCTTCCCATGGGTTCCCGATCCCGCTATTTCCGCGAAGGCATCATCGCCGGCCTCATCGGGGCGGCCATCGTTGCCGCCTGGTTTCTCATCTACGACGCCGCGCGCGGCCAGCCGCTCCGCACGCCGGCGCTGCTCGGCGCGGCGGCGCTGCAGGGCCTCCGCGATCCGTCGGCCGTCACGGTCTCGCCGGGGCTGGTCGTGCAGTACACCGTGCTCCACGGCGTGATCTTCGCGCTCTTCGGCGTCCTGATCGCCTACCTGATCGTCTCCGCGCAGAGCCAGCCGAGCCGCCTGCTCATGGTGTTCATCGCGCTCATGTCCTTCGAGGTCGCTTTTCTGGCCGTGCTCACATGGTGGGCGCACCCGGTGGTGACCGAGCTCGGATGGTGGGCGATTCTCGCCGCGAACGCGCTCGCCGCGGGAGGCATGCTCGTCTACTTCTTCGTGGGGTACCGTTCGCTCGGCCGGATGCTGCTCGGCCCCTGGACCCGCATCGCCCGCGAGGGGCTCGTGTCGGGGATGCTCGGGGCGGGGGTGGTCGCGGTGTGGTTTCTCCTCTACGACGTCGCGGCGGGCGTGCCGCTCCGCACGCCCGCGCTCCTGGGCGCCGCGCTCTTCCACGGCCTGCGTGACCCGTCGGCGCTCGTGATCAGCATGCCGCTCGTCGCCGAGTACACGGCCTTCCACGGCCTGGCCTTCGTCTTCTTCGGCTGGATCGCGGCCTCACTGCTCACGCTGGCCGACAGAGAGCCGACCCTACTCTTCGCCTTCATCATGCTCTTCTGCTGCTTCGAGGTGTTCACGTTCGCCATGATCGCGGCGCTCGCCCAGTGGCTGCTCGAGGCCATCACGTGGTGGACCATCCTCGCGGGCAATCTCCTGGCGTCCGGCGTCATGCTGGGCTACTTCCTGCGCGGGCACCGCGTGGCGTGGCGGGAGTTCCTGCACGCCCACGAGTGACCTGATATGGACGGCGGCTGGCGCGAGCGGGGCGTCGGCTGTCGCCCGGCGTGATTCGCTGCGCGTTCGCAAAGGCCTGACCGAGCATAAGGGGCCCGAATTTTCCAGGCATGACGCGCTTGACTCTTCGCCGCGAAAGCGCCGCCTCGGAATGGACTCGAAAGTTCCGCATAGCACGGACGTCCTCCACACCACGGGACGCCGCAACGTGTCGATGTTCCGCGCTGATCTCGCTGCTCCTGTCCGTGGCCTCCGTCCCTGCTATGATGCAACGCGCGCTGCGTCACTGTTTCTAGATGGTTCCGTCCAATTCTTAGGTGGTCTAGAGAAGAGAATCGAACATGCCTGAGGAAGTGCGACTCTGGAGGATCCAAGGCAGCGATACCCTGCGCGAGATCGCTCGATCCCCGCTCGATCTCGAAGCCCGGCTCGAAGATTGGCTGGAGCGTGACATCTCCGTGCTCAGCCCGGGCCTGCTGGTTATAGGCCGCCAGGTCGAGACGGACTTCGGTGGCTTCATTGACCTGCTCTGCCTCGACCACGCAGGAGATGTAGTGGTGGTTGAGCTGAAGCGAGACAAGACCCCGCGCGAGATCACCGCGCAGATTCTCGACTACGGGTCCTGGGTCAAGGACCTGTCGAACGAACGGATCACGGCCATAGGCGAAGCCTACCTCGGTCAGGGTAAGCTCGAAGAAGCGTTCAAAGGTCGGTTCGACGCAGATCTTCCCGAGACCCTGAACGAGAATCACCGCCTCCTTATCGTCGCTTCGCAAATCCACGCGAGCTCAGAGCGAATTATCAAGTACCTCTCAGACACGTACGGCGTCAACATCAACGCCGCAACCTTCCAGTACTTCAAAGAGCAGAACGGGCCAGAACTTCTCGCCCGCGTTTTCTTGATTGAGCCGGCCCAGGTAGAGCTGCAGAGTCGTACGAAGGGCGCGTCGAAGCGCCGTCCGAACCTCACCTACGAGGAGTTGGACGCGATAGCGGCAGAGAAGGGGGTGCAGGAGCCATACCGCCACGCGGTAGCCAATTTAGAGCGCTATTTCCAGAAGCACACGACCCGAAGCTCCATCGGCTTCACTGGTGTTTTCAACGGGGGCAAAAAGACTGTCGTCAGCCTCATCCCGCAAGAGAGCAACGCGAGTGACGGACTCCGGTTTCAGCTCTACTCCCTCCGGCTCCGCTCCTTTTTGAACCTGTCGGAGGACGCCGACCTGGCGATGCTGCCGCCGCGCCGCGATCCATGGATCTACTACGAGACCGCTGGTCCAGATTACGAAGGGTTTCAAGGTTTTTTTGCCAACCGCGCTGAGATCGATCGCTTCATTGATGGACTTGCAAGGTCGCAGAAGAGCGGGGCCACCTAACCCCGGCTTGCAGGCGACCGCCAATAGCCTCCGCTCCTACGTCGCTTCGGCTTTCGGCGGCGTCTGAAGCCAGCGTTGAGACCTCCCGCGCCTGACGGCGGGGGTGGTCGCGCCTAGTAGCGCAGCCCACCCCGTCTCATCCTGTGCCGCACGCCGCCCTGGTTCAATAGGGCCGCTAGGCCAGAGCTACACCCGGCCATGACCGAGGGGAGGCTGAGGGCGGAGAGGCATGGTACGCTCGCCGCGGCTAGGGTAGCGACGCCACGCGCAAGGAGACGAGCGTGACCACTGAGACCTACGACTGGGACGCGATCATCAGCGGGTTGAACCAGTATCTCCGGCTGCGCAGCATCCCGATCGGCATGAAGCTCTTCGAGAGCGCCGCCGACATGGAGGCGATCCCCAAGATCAGGCGGCCGAAGGTCAAGCACACGACGGACCAGATCGTCGCGCAGGCGCGCCAGCTCGGCTGGACCGTGGGCATCACCATGGAGGACCTGGTCGGCGCGCAGTGCGGCGCTGTGATCGGGCTCCATCCCCAGAATGAGGAATGGCTCTCGGGGCATCGCATGGCCGGCGTGTGGTTCAAGACGCAGGAGGACGCGAGCCTGCACCAGCACGCGATGGACTGCGTGCCGTTCGGCCGCTACAGCGCGATGGCGGTGGCGCCGCTCGCGTCGGGCAGGCTCGACCCGCCCGACATCTGCCTGCTGTACGGCACGCCGGGACAGATGATCTTCATGATCAACGGGCTTCAGTGGTCGGGCTACAAGAAGATGTCCTTCACGTCGGTGGGCGAATCGGCCTGCGCCGACTCGTGGGGCAAGGCGCTCAAGACCGGCGAGCCCGCGCTGACGATTCCCTGCTACGCCGAGCGGCGCTACGGCGGAGTGGCCGACGATGAGCTCTTGATGGCGCTGCCGCCGCGCTACCTGCCGAAGATGGTCGACGGCTTGGCGGCGCTGTCGAAGAACGGGCTCCGCTATCCGGTCCCGCCCTACGGCATCCAGGGCGACGCCGGGGCGGGACTGGCCGTCAGCTACTCCGACAAAGACAAGAAGTCCTAGCAGGCTGCTGAAAAGAGCCCATCTGCGCCATTTAGCAAGAAGACTGTTGGGGTGCCCTCGGCCGCAGGCTCAACGTACGTGGACGTTCGAGCTGAGGGGCTCAGCCCCGAGGCGAGGGCTGAGACAGAATTACGCTTCGCCTGCGGCCGTCGGGCGCCGCCTCGCATCTGGACCCTTTTGAGCAGCCTGTTAAAATCGGGTTGATCGCGCTAATCATTTGAGTGGGTAAATTGGTCGCATGTCTACCGGTTTGGTATCGCCCGCTGGTCTTGTACAGCGAGGCCTCTGCGGTAAATCTAAGCATGTTCATTTGGTACCCTCCTTTCAGTGTTTGGGTTTAACGGTCAAAGTATGGCGACAGTTTGGTGACCAGGAATGGAAACTCCTCGGTCACGTCGACGCGCACAAAAAACTTCTCGGTGAAATCGGTGTTGCGGTTGGTGTAGGAGAAAATGACCTCGACGATGTTGCGTGTGCTGCTAAGGGGTGAGGAACGAACTTTCACCGCCGTCAGCGAGAAGTCTCGTGTGAACTCTTCGGCCGCTTTTGTATAGATGGCGGGATAGCGCACGACCAGATAATTCAGCGCCCGATGCTCACCCGTCGCGCCGGTGTTGTCCGTCATCTGCATGATCCTATTGAACACTTCCTCCGCTGCGGGTCTAAACGTCTCTGGTTTGACCTTCTCAGGGCTCGGAATGGCTTTGATGAGCGTATCGCGGTCGAAGGAATAGATCTGGTCGAACGCGACAATCGGAACCATAAGCCCGTTGCATAGCTCTGGTGGAGCGATGGGGCCTTTTATCCCAATCACCACATCAATGTCATTTGGGCTGGGCATCGGGCGAATGGCTTCCACTAAACGCTCGAAGTCTACTGGGTCGCGCGGGTGCAAAATATAGGTCTCTAGGCCCTGAATGGTCAGCACCCAGCACATTTGGCGCGCTAGATAACGGTTTTCGCGTTTTGACAGGATGGCATGAAATACTTTGCGATCGGTCATTCCAGCGGTTTCAGAGCGACCCGCAACCTGGGCAAACTCTTTCTCAATCGATAGGCGCGGAAATCGTGCTTCGATCCGGCCAAGGGCATGGACGTAGGACATAGGCATAGAAGCCGCCCCGCCTGAGCAAGTTGGGCAAGGTGCCTCCTCAGCCGGTGGTGGCATAGCAACATACTCTTGGGCTGGCGTCATCGCGGCGACATCGTGACCCGCCGCAGCTTGGTTGGCTGATTGTTGTTTCACTTCGTTTTGTTCCATGGTTACTCTCCTCATAATCCGAGACCCGCATCTTCATCAAGGATGAATCCTGGAAGGCGTACTCGGTGTGGCAGATAGTCCTGCCCCTCTGCCTCAACGTCTTTGGCTTCATCTTCTTTCATAGACCTACTTAAAACTGGAGCTTGTCTCCCGGGCTGATCGGGAACACTTGAGTGGTTGTCTGGCCGAGCGCCGCCTGGTACTCCTGCGGCGTGCCCTTGAGCACGGGGAACGTGCCGTAGTGGAACGGGATCGAGTACTTCGGCTTGAGCATCTGATTGGTCGCGTACGCCGCGTCCTTCGGGTCCATCACGAAGTGTCCGCCGATCGGGATCATGATGAGATCGGGCTTGTAGTACTCGCCGATGAGCCGCATGTCGCCGAAGAGCCCCGTGTCGCCCATGTGGTAGAGCTTGAAGCCGTTCTCCATCTCGACGATGAAGCCCGCGGGCTGGCCGGCGGGGTAGGTCGTGCTCTTCTTCGTCGCCGGGTCGGTGACCGTCACCTCCGAGGAGTGTTCGGCGTGCGTCTGGGTGATCGTGATCTGCGGCCCCGCGGGCTGGACCTTGCCGCCCTTGCCGAAGCGGACGGCCTTGTCGGCCGGCACCCAGCCCAGGTCCACGAGGGTCTGCATGAGCCCGCCGTCCCCCAGCACCGTCGCCCCGGTGCGCTTCGCCAGCTCCGCCACGTCGCCCGTGTGGTCGCCGTGGCCGTGCGTCACGAGGATCACGTCCACCTTGCCGAGGGCGTCGAGGTTCTTCCATCCCACCGGCGTCTTGGGGTTGTTGACCATGAACGGGTCGATGACGATCACCTTGCCCGTCAGCGTCGTGATCTTGGTCGTCGCCTGCCCGAGCCACTGGACCTCGATCTTGTTAGTCTGCGCCCACGCCGCTTCGGCGGCCAGGCTGAAGGTGAGGGCTCCCGCGCCGAGCTTGAGGAAGTCGCGCCGTTCCATCTCCATGGTGTTCTCCTGTAGTGGTTAGGCCAGCGTGATGGTGTCGCCGACACGGATGAGGCCGTCGATGAGGATCTGCGCCCGCAGGCCCCCGCGATGAATCAGGGCCGCCATGGCGCCCTGCTGCGTGAGGCCGTCGAGGTACCTGCACGGCTCGCAGAGCCGGGTGCCGCGAAGCCGGACCGCGCCGACCCGGAACTCGCGGCCGACCAGGTGGTTGAGCGGAACGCCCGCGGTCTCGATGTTGCGGCGGCTCTCGGCCGCCGAGAGCTTGACGCCGAGGGCGGGAAGCGCCTCGAGGGTCTCCGTCTCGATCAGCGTCAGCTCGCGTCCGCCCTCACCGGGCTTGTCCGAGTAGTAGCCGGTGCCGGCGAAGTAGCGGTCACCCTCGAGGCCGCGGCCGGCGACGGCGCGCGCCTCCGGCACGGTTTCCATCGGCTGGCCCGCCGCGGAAGTGATGTGGATCGAGACCACCGACCCCTGCCACATGGCCGCCATGCTAAACGAGGCGGCCCCCTGAATCAAGCGGGCGGTCCAGCGGGAGCGCTTCACAGGAGCCCCTCGAGCGGGTACACTGCCCCTCACCTTTAGCACATCCGTCGACTCCAAGGGGGAACCCGACCGTGGGCGCTTTCGATCTGAAGGGTCGCGTGGCGGTGGTCACGGGCGGTAACGGCGGCATCGGGCTCGGCATGGGGCGCGGGCTCGCGGAGGCGGGCGCGGCCGTCGTGGTGGCGGCGCGCAATCGCGAGAAGAGCGCGCGGGCCGTCGCTGAGCTGCGTGGACTCGGTGGCGAGGCGGAGGCCATCGAGGTGGACGTCGCCGATGAGGGCTCGGTCGAAGCGCTCGTCAAGGCGACCGTGGCGCGCTTCGGCAGGCTCGATATCCTCGTCAACAACGCCGGCATGAACATCCGCAAGCCCGTCGAGAGCCTCGCGCTCGGCGAGTGGCGCCAGGTCATCGACGTCAACCTGACCAGCGCCTTCCTCGCGAGCCGCGCCTGCCACCCCGTGATGAAGAAGCAGGGCGGCGGCAAGGTCATCAACATCGGCTCCATGATGTCCATCTTCGGCGCCTCGTTCGCGCCGGCCTACGCGGCCTCCAAGGGCGGCATGGTCCAGCTGACCAAGGCCATGGCCGCCGGGTGGGCGGCGGACAACATCCAGGTCAACGCGGTGCTGCCCGGCTGGATCGACACGGAGCTCACGCAGCGGGCGCGCCAGCAGATCGAGGGGCTGCACGAGAGCGTGCTCAGGCGCACGCCGGCGAAGCGCTGGGGTGTGGAGCAGGACATGGCCGGCGTGGCCGTCTTTCTTGCCAGTCCCGCGTCCGATTTCATCACCGGAGCGGCCATCCCGGTTGATGGGGGCTATTCCATCCAGGGCTGACGGGGTAAACTCGCTTAACGATGATGCGCCATGTTGCCCGCTTGCTCTGCCTGATGCTGGTTCTCGCCGGCTGCGCGACCGCGCCCCCGATCGAACGGAGCGCGCCGCGGCCCACGTCGGGCGCCGCCCTCCGGTTCGGGGTGGATACGTTCGCGTTCCGCAACGACATCCGCTGGAAGAATCCGGGCAAGACCGACATGTACGCCAATTACTGCTTTGTCATGGCGCGCGCTGTCACGCAGTTCCATCGCTTCGCGCGCTTCGCTCCGGAGCTGCCGCGCGTCGAGCCTCCCGTCTACACCCGCCTCGTCAGCGAGGTCGTGGCGCGGGCGCCGTGGGAGGATCCGCTCCCTCCCGCGGAACGGGTCGTGATTCCCGGCTACGCTTCGCTCTACGAATTCTCCGCGGCGCAGGAGGCGGCCGTGAAGGCCGGCCTCGGCGGGTTCGTCTGGACCTTTATCCAGTGGACCAACTGGCGCGTGGTCTTCCCCGTAACGGGCGGGCAGCAGGAGCGCGTGGCGCGGGAGACTCTGGCCGAGCTCGACGCGGGGCGCATGGTCCAGCTTCTCGTGACCAACCTGCCCAAGGTCGAGCTGAACCACACCGTCATCGCCTACGACTACCGGATCTACGAGGGCCGGTTCATCGAGTTCATCGTCTACGACCCCAACGAGCCCGAAGAGCCGGGCCGGGTCGCCTTCGATCGGGCCGAGCGCAGCTTCTTCGCCTCCGGCGTTTACGACACCGAGCCCGGCGCGATACGTGCCTTCCGCATGTACTACTCCCCCTTCCTTTAATATGCCAGCCGAGCGCATCGCCATCGTGGCCGCCGGTGTGGTCACGCCCATTGGACAGGACCTCGACACCTTCTGGTCGGGGCTGCTCACGGGCGCCGACGGCACCTCGGCCGTGGAGCGTTTTCCGGTGGCGGATCTCCGCGTGGGGCGCGGCGGCGAGATCAAGAAGCTCACGCGCGCGGTGGACTGGCGGCGCGTCCCCGACTGCCGCGCGACACGGCTGCTCGTCTCGGCCGCCGACGATCTCTGCGTGCAGGCCGGCGAGCGGCCGCTGGACGTCGAACCCGAGCGCCTCGCGGTCGTCGTGGGCACGGCGCTCGGCGGGGTGGAAGAGGGCGAGCGCGCCCTGTGCGGCGGATCGGCGAGGCGTCTCCGCGCCGCGCTCTATGACGCGCCGGCGCACCGGCTCGCGCGCTGGTTGGGCGCCCGTGGTCCCGCCGTCACGGTCTCGACGGCCTGCGCCTCGGGCGCCACCGCGCTCGCTATCGGGGCCGACATGCTCCGCCGCGGCGAGGCCGACGCCGTCGTCGCCGGCGGCTACGACATCCTCTGCCGCTTCGTGATGCGCGGTTTCGACGGCCTCCGCTCGCTCACGCGGGAGCGCGTGCGGCCCTTCGACCGGCGCCGGAGCGGGCTCCTTCTGGGCGAGGCTGCGGGGCTGCTCCTGCTTCGGCGGGAGCGAGAGGCCGGCGCGCGCCGGCTCGGCACGCTCCTCGGCTACGGCAGCGCCAGCGACGGCGCCCACATCGCGGCGCCCGACCCGGACGGCCGCGGCATCGAGCGCGCCATGCGTAGGGCGCTGGCGGACGCCGGGGTCGGACCTGACGCTATCGACTTCGTCAGCGCCCACGGCACCGCGACGCCGCTGAACGATCCAATCGAGGCGGCCGCGCTCCGGCGCGTGCTCGGCGCTCGCGGAGGCGAGGTGCCTGTCAACTCGATCAAGGGCGCGCTCGGCCACACCATGGGAGCGGCGGCGGCGCTCGAAGCCATCGTCTGCCTCCTCGCGGGGCGCTACGGCCAGGTGCCGGCCACGCTCGGCCTCGAAGAACGCGACCCGGCCTGCGACATCGACTGCGTCCAGGGCTCGCCGCGCGCCGTACGGCCGCGCGTGAGCTTGTCCACGTCGCTCGGCTTCGGCGGCTGCAACGCGGCCCTCGTGATCGAGAGCGCCTGATGCGCGCTCCGGCGATCCGGGCCGTGGGGCTGCTGTCGGGCTGGGGACCTGGCGCGGCGGCCGTGCCCTCGGACGCCGCACGGGCCGCCGTGGGACGCGCCGTCCTGAGCATCGAGCGGCCCGCCTTCACCCACGAGCGCTTCCGGCGCTCGCGGCGCGAATCTCTCCTGGGGGTTGCGGCTGTGGGCGCCATGCTGGAAGATGCTGGGGTAGGGGCCGAGATCATCGCGGGCGAGCGGACAGGGCTTCTCTTCGCCACCGCTGCCGCGTATGCGGCCTCCAACCGCGAGTTCATCGAGGCGCGGATCGGCGGCATGTATTTCCCCTACACGGCGGCCGCCGCGGTGCCGGCCGAGGTCGCCATCGAGTTCGGGCTCACAGGCCCGTACGAGATCCTGATCGGCGGGCCCACGGCGACGATGAGAGCCATCGCGCGCGCGGCGGCGCTCCTGGAATCTGGAGCCTGCGACCGCGCGCTGGTCCTGGCTGTCGAGATCTTCGAGGAGTGCGAAAATCTCTTCGCGCGAGCGCGGGGGCGGCTCGCGCGGCCGCTGGTGGAGGCGGCCGGCTGCCTCTGGCTCGAGCCGGGCGAGGGCACGCTCAGCTTCGATCAGAGGCGTGGCGGGCGGCGGGAGACGGGAGGCGTGCGGCAGCGCCTCGGCGAGATGCTGGCTTGCGAGCCCGTGGCGGTCCTGGCCCTCGCGCGCGACGGCGGCGCCACGGGACCGCTACGCTTACAGGGCGCATGGCGGGGCGAGTCGGCGCGGCTCGCGTGGAGCCAGAGCCCATACCAGATGCGCGGGGCGGCGCGGCCCCGGCGGAGGCGGATCGCATGACGCAGAAGGAGATCCTGGACGAGCTCAAAACGCTGATCGTCGAGCGCCTGAAGTTCGATCCGGGCCGCGCGGCCGAGATGACGCTCGAAACCACGCTGCCCAAGGGCGTCGAGGGCTCGCTCGGCCTCGACTCGCTGGACTTCATCGAGCTCTCCGTCGCGATGGAGGAGCGCTTCGGCATCGTCATCGACGAGACCGAGAGCCTGGCCGACGATTTTCTTTCCCTCGACACCCTGTCCCGCTTCGTCCTCTCCAAGTTGAAATGACGCGCGTCGTCGTCAGCGGCCTCGGCGTCGTCAGCCCCTACGGCGCCGGTGTTAAGACCTTCTGGGCCGGCCTGGCCTCGGGCCAGTGCGCCATCCGGCCGCTGACCGTCATCGACACGGAGGGTTTTCGGTCGCGCATCGCGGCGGAGGTGCCCGCCGACGTCGTCGGCGCCCTCGGCGTCTCTCGCCGGCGCTCGCGCGCCGACCGCCTGGCCCTTGCCGCGGCCCGCGAGGCCGTGGCCGACGCCGACCTCGCGCCGCGGGACCGGACGGACATGGCGCTCTTCGTCGGCGCCGTGGGCGGCGGCATGCTCGAGGGCGAGGGTTGGTACTGTGAAGAGGCGCTTCGCCTGCGGCCCTCGCCAAGGATCGGGGCGCTCCGCTCCATCCTGCCGGCGAGCCACGCGGAGATGCTCGGCTGGCGGCTGGGGCTCGGCGGGCCCAGGGAGACCGTGGTCATGGCCTGCGCCTCCGGCGCGGCCTCCATAGCCTTCGGCGCCGACCTCATCCGCTCCGGCGCGACCCCGCTGGCGCTCGCGGGGGGCGTGGATGCCATCACGCGCATCTGCTTCATGGGCTTCAATGCGCTCAAGCTGCTCGACCCCGAGCCGTGCCGGCCCTTCGACCGCGGGCGGCGCGGCATGTCCATCGGCGAAGCAGCCGCGTTTGTCGTGCTCGAAGACTCCGAGCACTGCCGCCGGCGCGGCGGGCGCGTGCTCGGCGAGCTCCTGGGCGCCGGCGTCACCACGGACGCCCACCACGTCACGGCGCCGCACCCGGAGGGCGAGGGGATGATCCGCGCCATGTCCGATGCGCTCGACGCGGCCGGGCGCGAGCCGGGCGACATCGGCTACGTCAACGCGCACGGCACGGGGACGCCGCAGAACGACCGTGTCGAGGCCCTGGCCATGGCGCGCGTCTTCGGGGAGGGCCGCGTGCTGGTGAGTTCGACCAAGTCGCTCGTCGGCCACACCATGGCGGCGGCGGGCAGCGTCGAGGCGGTGGCGACCCTCCTCGCGCTGCAGCACGGGCTGATTCCGCCGACCGCCAATCTGACCGATCCGGACCCGGACGTGCCCTTCGACTGCGTCGCTCAGACGGCGCGCCCCGTCGAGCTGCACGCCGCGCTGTCCAACTCCTTCGGCTTCGGCGGCCACAACGTGAGCCTGATCTTCGGCCGATAATGTCCGGGCGCCGGGTCGTGATCACGGGGATGGGCTCGGTCAGCGCGGCCGGGGCCGGCGGCACAGCGGCCGTGGCCCAGGCGCTCGAGCGGCGGAGGGCCACCATTGCGCCACTCAAAGCCTTCACCCTGGACGGGTGCGCGAGCCGCCTGGCTGCCGAGGTTAGCGACGCGCGGCTCATGGCGCTGCTTGACTCCGACAGCGTGCGCCGGCTCTCGCGGATCTGCCGCATGACCCTGGCCGCCTGCCGCCTGGCCGTCGAGGAGGCCGGGCTCGAGGGCGGCCCGCGGCTGGGGCTCGTCGTCGGCAGCGAATTCGGCGACTTCCGCTCGGGCGCGGAGTTCTTCGACGGCTTCCTCCGCCGCGGGCCGGCGGGGCTCTCGCCGATGGTGTTCCCGAGCACGGTGATGAACAGCATGGCGGCAGTGGCGGCCATCGCCATCGGCGCCAAGGCGTCCTCCGTGACGCTCAACCAGGCGACGGTGGCCGGCGATCTGGCCGTGGCGCGGGCGGCCGCGCTCATCGCCGACGGGCGGGCGGAGGCCGTGGTCGCCGGCGGCGTGGACGAGCTCTTCAGCGACGTCTACCGGAACCTGGCCCGATTGGGGGCGCTCTCTCCGATGGGCGGCGGTGCTCCCGAAGGCTGCCGCCCCTTTGCTCACGACCACAACGGGCCCGTGCTCGGCGAAGGCGCCACCTTCCTGGTGCTGGAGGAGAGGGAGGCGGCGCGGGCGCGCGGCGCCGCGATCCATGCCGAAGTCCTGGGTGCCGCCTGGGGCGGCATCCCGGTGGCTCCGCACACGGCCCCTGCCGGCCGGCGCGACGCGCGCGCCATCGCGCGCCGGGCGTTGGACCAGGCGGGCGTCGAGGCCGCGTCTCTGGCGCGCTGCTACGGCTCGGGCAACGGCGACCCGGCGCTCGATGACTGGGAGCTGCGGCTGCTCGCGGCCGACGGCGTGCGGGATCCGGTGTCGCTGGCGCCGCTCTTCGGCCAGCATGGAGGACTCGGCGCCCTCCGTGTCGCCGCCGCAGCGCTCGACGCGCGCGCGGGGCGCGCGCCCGCGCTGGTGCACGGGATCGCCCGCGGCGGCTGCCGTACGGCCCTTGTCGTCGGGCAAGCGGCATGAGTGACCACGTCGCCGTCATCCCGGTCTTCAACGAGGCCCCGACGATCGGCGCTCTCGTGGCGCGCGCGGTGCGCCATGGCCCCGTCCTCGTCGTGGACGACGGCTCCTCCGACGGCAGCGCCGACGCGGCCGCGGCCGCGGGCGCCGCCGTGCTCCGCCTCGCCGGTCGCTGCGGCAAGGGCGGGGCGCTGCGCGCGGGCTTCGCCGAGGCGCTCTCCCGCGGCGCCGAGCGTGTGCTCACGCTCGACGGAGACGGGCAGCACGATCCCGATGACATTCCGCAGCTTCTCGCGGCGTCCGCCGCCCTGCCGGGAACGCTCGTCATCGGGAGCCGGCTCTCCGATGGCGGCGCCTCCATGGAGCCCGCCCGCCTGAACGCGCAGCGGGTGGCCGGCTTCTTCATCAACTGGCTGACCGGGCAGGCCGTCGCCGACACGCAGTCCGGGTTCCGCGTCTACCCGCGGAAGCTGCTCGAGGCGGTGAGGCCGCGGCGCGGCGGCTTCGTGCTCGAGAGCGAGATGCTCTTGCGGGCCGCCGCGGCGGGCTTCGCCATCCGCGAAGTCCCGGTGACGCCGGGGCTCGGGGCGGGACGGCCGAGCCACTTCCGGCCGCTCCGCGACGGCACCGCCGTGGCGACGTATCTCATAGCCCGCGGCATCCGGCGCTGGGTCCGGGATGCGGGGATCGTCGCGGCGGTGCTCCTGAGGCCGCTCACGCCCGCGCGCCTCAAGCAGCGTCACCGCGAGATGCACCGCTTCGCGGCGCCGTACCGCTACAACTACGGAGCCTACGCGATGGCGATGGGAGCCTTCATGCTCGACCGCATCGCCCAAAGCTGGCGGGGTTGGTGGTGGGACCCGCGGGCCTGCGTCATGCGCCGCGCGGCCCTGGCAACCGCGGCGCTGCCCGTGCTGGCGGCGGCAGCGGCGGTGCAGGGGGCGCTCGGGCTCGGACGGCGTCCGGGTCCCAACCTTGTCTCGCCCCTCGTACGGCGGATATTTTCACAGGAACGGCTGGCCGCGTCGCTGCCCGGCGCCGCGCGGCCCGAGTCACCGCCGGCGGACTATGATGTCCTTGTCGTGGGTGGCGGGCCGGCCGGCTCGACGGCCGCGACCTTCCTCGCCCGCGGGGGCCTGCGCGTGGCGATCGCGGAGCGCGAGGTCTTCCCGCGCTTTCACGTCGGCGAATCGCTCCTGCCGGCCATGATGCCGCTGCTCGACCGGCTCGGTGTCCGCGAGCGGATCGAACGGCACGGCTTCCTCGTCAAGTACGGGGCGGCCTTCCACGACCAGGAGTCCGATCTCGAGTACCGCTTTTACTTCCGCGAGGGCCAGCCGTGGCCGAACTACAGCTACGAGGTGCCTCGGGCGGAGTTCGACCAGATCCTCTTCGAGCACGCCGCCAAGGAGCCGGGCGCGAGCGTGCTTCAGCCGGCCACGGTGGAGCGGGTGGAGTTCGACGCGGACGGCGCGACCGTCGGGATCCGCGAGGGCGGCGAGTCGCGGGCGCTTCGCGCGCGCTTCGTCGTCGACGCCAGCGGCCGGGACGGCTTTCTCGCCTCGCGCCGCGTGGGCCGGCGCGCTCCCATCCCGGGCCTCGGCAAGGTCGCCCTCTTCGCCCATTACGAGGGCGCGCCGCGCTGGCAGGGGCGCGACGAGGGGTTGATCCGTCTCTACATCTTCGAGGACGGCTGGTTCTGGTGGATCCCGTTCGCGGGCGGCCTGACGAGCATCGGCTGCGTCCTCCACGCGAAGACGGCGCGGGGGCGGGAGGGCACGCTCGAGGCGCTGTACGAGGAGATGATCTTCCGCTGCCGCCGGGTCGCGGAGGGGCTCCGCGGGGCCCGCCGCGTCACACCCGTGCGGAGCGCGGCGAACTTCTCCTACCTGACACACCCGGTGGCGGGCGACCGCTTCCTCTGCGTCGGCGACTCGCTGGCCTTCGTGGATCCCATTTTCTCCTCGGGCGTCTACATCGCCATGCAGACGGGCGAGATGGCGGCCGCGGAGATCCTCGCCGCCTTCGCCGAGGACCGCTTCGAGGCGCGGCGCTTCAACGGGTACGTGCGGCGCGTCCATCGCGGCGTCAGCCCGTTCGTCCGCTTCATCCGCCGCTACTACGAGCCCGCCTTCCTCGAGGTCTTTCTCCAGCCGCGCAACCGGCTGGGGATCCTCGACAGCGTCCTGGGAGTCCTGGCGGGCGGCGCCTTTCTGCGCATGCGGCTTCGCATGCGGGGTTCGCTCACCGTCTTCTTCGCGATCGTGCGCGTCACCCGGTGGCTGCGCCGCTGGCGCGGCCGGCCCGTGGAGTCGAGGCTCGGCTGGTGAGGCTCCGGGAGTTTTTGCCCCGGGGCTACTCCTTTACGGTCGTCGGCATCGCCGTTGGGGTGGCGGGACTGGTGTCGCTGGGCGCCATGGCCGAGCGCATCACGCGCTTCATCGAGGGCGGCGACCGCTTCGTGCTGGGCCAGATCTCCGTCGCGGGCGAGGGGATGGGCATGGGTACGGGCTTCACCGCCGGCGGGCTCCTCTCCGCGGCCAAGATCCGCGAGATCGCCGCCGTGCCCGGAGTCTCCGGCGTCCAGGCGCAGGTGATGCTGCCGCTCAATACCAGCACGTCGCACTTTCTCACGCTGACCCAGGAGCTCATCATGGGCATGGACGTGAGCGTGCCCATCCCCAACCGCCACTACCGCGAGCTGCCGGTTGCCGCGGGGCGGCCGCTCCGCCCGGGCGATCGGCGGGCCACGGTGCTGGGTGCGGACTTCGCCGCCTCGCGGCATCTCAGCGCCGGCGCCTCCGTGACGCTCGGCGGCCAGGACTTCACCGCCGTCGGCATCCTCGAGAAGACCTTCACGGCCCCCGATCGCTTCGCGCTCGTCCCCATCGAGGACACGCGCGAGCTGTGGCTCCGGCGGGACCCGCTCCTCGTCCAGGTCTTCGGTTCGGGCTCCCTGCGCCGCGGAGACCTCAACACCGGCGCCGCGGTTGGTTGGCGCGACGGCGAGGACCCGGACGCTCTGGCCCGCCGCATCCAGGCGACGGTGGCCGGCCTCAACGTCACGATTCCCGGCGAGCTGAGCCGCCTCCTCCGACAGTCGACCGCCTTCTTCTCCGCGCTCCTGCTCGGGATCGGCGCCCTTGGGCTTCTCATCGGAGGCCTGTCGCTCGCCAACACGGTGACGGCGGCCGTCTTCGAGCGCATCCGGGACTTCGGCATCAAGCGCGCGCTGGGCGCCACGGATCTCGATCTTCTCGGCGAGGTGTTGGGCGAGGGAATCCGCGTGAGCCTCTGGGGCGGGGTGGCCGGCGTGCTGCTGGCGTGGAGCATCGGCACCGCGGTGGACGCGCGCGTGCTCCGCGACGGGCAGCAGCTCTTCCTCTTCTCCCCGCGCCTCCTCGCCTTCGCCCTTGTCTTTTCGCTCGCGCTGGGGGCGCTCGCGGCCGGCTACGCGACGCTCCGGATCGCGCGGCTCTCGCCCGCCGAAGCGATCCGGCGCGGCAGTTGATGTTCGAGCCGAGACATGGCCGAGCTGCCGCAGGCACGAGCATGTGGCGGTTCGAGGTAAGCGACGAAGGCGCGAGCCGAGGGCTGAATAGACTACGAGGGCTGAGTAGAATGCGAGGGCTGAATTGATCCCCTTGCTGCGGGCGACGGGGCTCTCCAAGACCTTTCTCGGCCCGGGCGGCGCTCCCGTGCCGGTGCTCCACGACATCGATCTCGAGGTCCGGAGCGGCGAGTTCGTGGCGGTGACAGGTTCGTCGGGGTCGGGCAAAACCACCCTGCTGAATCTCCTGGGGCTGCTCGAGCCGGCGTCCGCGGGCGAGGTCTGGCTCGGCGACGAGCGCGTGAGCCACCTCGGCCGCCGCGCCCAGGCGCGGGTGCGCGGCTCCTCCATCGGCTACGTGTTCCAGTCCTTCCTGCTGCTCTCCGGGCTGACCGCGCTCGATAACGTGGTGCTCGCGGCGCGCTACGTCGGCCGGGACCGCGCCGTGGCGCGGCGCGAGGCGCTGGCCCTTCTCGAGCGGATGGGGGTCGCGCACCGCAAGGACCACTACCCGGCCCAGCTCTCGGGCGGGGAGCAGCAGCGCGTCGCCTACTGCCGCGCGATCCTCAATCGCCCGCCGCTGCTGCTGGCCGACGAGCCGACCGGCAACCTCGACGACGAGCACGCGCGGGTGATCTTGGCCGAGCTTCGCGCCTCGACTGCTGCGCGCGGCGCAGCCGTAGTGCTCGTCACGCACCGTCCCGAGACGCAGGCCGGTGCCGATCGCGTGCTGCGGCTCCGCGACGGCCGCCTCGCGCCGGGGCCCGCCGCGCCCGCAGCGTGACGCGCCCGGCGGCGTCATGGGCCGTCGCGGTCCTTGCGGCGCTCCTGGCGCTCTCGCTCCTCCTGCCCGGCCTCGGGCGAGCGCCGTTCGACGATCCGGGCGAGGGCCAGCATGCCGAGATCGCGCGCGAGGCCTGGGCCTCCGGCGATCTGCTCGACTTGAGACTCAACGGCGTCCGCTACTTCGACAAGCCGCCGCTCCTGTACTGGCTGATCGCGCTCGATTTCCGCGCCTGGGGTCCGTCCGAGTGGGCCGCGCGGCTGCCCTCGCTCGCGGCCGCGGCGGCCGCCGCCGCCGCGACGGCGTTTCTCGGCGCGCGTCTCCTCGGTCCGGGCGCCGGGCTCCTCGCCGCCGCCGCGCTCCTGTCCTGCGCGCTCTTCGCGGTCTTCGGCCGCTACGTCCGTCCCGAGACGCTCTTCGCGGCCGCCATCCAGATCGGCCTGACGGGCCTCCTGCTGGGCGTGACGGGCGAAGGACGCCGCGCAAGGCGCTGGGCTGTCGCAGGCTGCGCCGCGCTCGGCGTTGCGTCGCTCGCCAAGGACCCGCTCGGGCTCATGTGGCCCCTGGCTGCCGTCGCCGTCGCGCTCGCGGCCTGTGGGCGCTTGCGGCCTGTCCGCCAGTGGCTGCCGTGGGAGGGAGTGACGCTCATGCTACTGGTGGGTCTGGGCTGGTATGCCTGGAGCGCGCTCCGGCATCCGGGCTTTCTCTGGTACGCTGTTGTGGACAACCACATCCTTAATGCGGTCGGGCTCCGCCACTTTCCGGATGAAGACGTCCCGCTTGCCACCGCGGAGTTCCTTGCCGTGGCCGCGCTGGGCGCATTTCCGTGGGTCCTTCCCGCCGGGCTCATGGTGGTGTCGCTCTACCGCAGGCGGGCCTGGCGCGATCCCGAGGAGACCCCCTGGGTCGCCCTCGCCGTGTGGGTGATCGGGCTCTGGGGCCTCTTCACGCTGACAACCTTCAAGCTGCCCCACTACGGTCTGCCGGCGTACCCGGCCGTCGCGCTGCTGGCGGCGCGCTGGTGGACCGAGCGCGGGGAGCGCGGCCGCGCGCCGGCGCTCGTCCACGCGGGGCTCTTCGCGCTCGTCGCCGTGGGGCTCGGCCTGGTGGCCGCCGGCGACGGCAAGGGCTTCCTGGACATAGTCTTCTCGGCCACCGACGTCTATACGCGCAAGGAGACTGCCGCCGCCCAGGCTTCTCCGCTGCCGCCCTGGTCCGCGCTCCAGCCGCTGGTGACCCGGACGGCGCTGATCATGGCGGCGGGAGCGGCCGTTCTCACCGTGAGCGCGTGGCGCCGCGCCGGACGGTGGACTGGGGCCGTCGTGGCCGCGACCATGCTGGCCGTGATGCCGGCCGCGACCCGCGCCCTCGACCTCGTCGCCGGCGCCCGCGCCGTGACGGGCATGGCAGCCGAGGTGCGGCGCCTCACGGCGCAGGGCGCGCTGCTGGCCCACGAGGGCGCAATCGAGAACTCGGGCGCGCTCGAGTTTTACTCGGGCCGCCGCCCGGTGCTGGTGGACGCGCGGCGCAGCGTGCTGGGCATCGGCGCGACCTTTCCGGATGCCGCGGGTACCTTCTGGACGGCCGAGGAGCTCGCCGCGGCGTGGCTGTCGGGCCGCCCCATCCTGTTAGTGACGTCGCGCGAGCCTCGGCGGAGTGTCGTTTCGACGCTGCCCTCCGACCGCGTGAGGCTGCTTCGCGCCGAGAACGGCCGCTGGCTCTATGCCCCGGCTCCGGCTGCCGCCGCGGCGACGCGCTAACCGCCCGAACGTGGAGGTGGCCCGCAGGTCGAGATGGCCCGCAGGTAGAGATGGTCCGTCCGGCCGCGTCCTGCTATGGTGGGCCGGACATGGCGGCCGACTATCTCCGCACCCTGTTCCTCCACCCGCCCTCGCGCGAGGGTTTCGACGGTGGCGCCGGCTCGCGCTACCAGGCGAAGCGGGAGATCCGCTCCTTCTGGTATCCAACGTGGCTCGCCCAGCCGGCGGCGCTCTGCCCCGGCTCGAGACTGGTCGACGCCGCTCCTGACGGCCTCACGCTGGACGATATCCGCCCGCTGGCGCGCCAGTACGACCTCTGCGTCATGCACACGAGCACGCCGTCCTTCCCCGGCGACATCGCGGTCGCCGAGGCGCTCAAGGCCGAGAACCCGCGCCTGATGATCGGCATGGTCGGCGCGGCGGTGGCCGTGGCGCCCGAGGCCTGCCTCGCGGCCGGTGGCGCGCTCGATTTCGTGGCGGGCAGCGAGTTCGACTTCACCATCCAGGAGGTGGCCCTTGGGCGCCCGCTCCGGGATGTGAAGGGCCTCTCGTACCGCGTCAACGGGCGAGTCGCGCATACGCCCGCCCGGCCCATCCTCGAGAACATGGATCTCCTGCCGTTCGTCACGCCTGTCTACAAGCGCGACCTCACGGTCGAGCACTACGCCATCGGCTACCTCAAGCACCCGTACGTCTCCCTCTACACGGGACGCGGGTGCCGCTCCAAATGCACCTTCTGCCTCTGGCCCCAGACGGTCGGCGGCCAGCGCTACCGGACGCGGAGCGTCGGGCACGTCGCCGAGGAGATGGCGCTGGCGCAGCGACTGTTCCCGCAGGTCAAGGAGTTCTTCTTCGACGATGACACGTTCACCGACGACCTGCCGCGGGCCGAGGCCATCGCCGCGCGCCTGGGCAGGCTCGGCATCACCTGGTCGGTCAATGCCAAGGCCAACGTCCCGTACGCGACGCTCAAGGTGTTGAAGGACAACGGGCTCCGGCTCCTGCTCGTCGGTTACGAATCCGGCAACCAGCAGATCCTGAACAACATCAAGAAGGGTGTCCGCCTCGACCTTGCGCGGCGTTTTACCCGCGACTGCAAGGCGCTCGGCATCGCCATCCACGGCACCTTCATCCTGGGGCTGCCCGGCGAGACCCGCGACACTATCCAGGAGACCATCCGCTTCGCGTGCGAGATCGACCCGACCACCATCCAGGTCTCGCTGGCCGCGCCCTATCCGGGGACGTCGCTGTATGCCGAGGCGCGGCGCAACGGCTGGATCGAGGCCGAGGAGCTGGTGGACGACACGGGAGTGCAGCTGAGCACCATCGGCTACCCGCATCTCCCGCGCACCGAGATCTACCGCTCGGTGGACGAGGTGTACCGGCGCTTCTACTTCCGCCCGCGCAAGATGATCTCGCTCGGCGCCGAGATGCTGCGCGACCGCGACGTCATGCGGCGCCGCCTCTCCGAGGGGCGCGACTTCCTCCGCTTTCTCCGCAAGCACCGCGCCGAAGTCCCCGCCAGCTAACCAGCAATCCCAGTCCCGCGCCGGACCCCGGTTCCCGCTTGCATATTGGGCATCATCCTCCAGCCGCTGCCCGGCGTGGCCGGGGGCCGGGGGTGCCCATCGGCAGCGAATCCGACGAGCCGTAGCGCGCCCCGAAGCGCAGGGCGCCTCCGCCGCGCGAGCCGTCCCCGCGAAGCGGGGCGGCGAGCGCACCCCCGTCTCGGGGGATGGGGGGCAGGTGGAGGCGCCCGAGCGAGGAGGCGCGCGAGGCGAGGAGGTTGAGCGGACGAGGGGCACCCCCGGCCCCCGGCCACGCCGGCCTCGCGGGCACGCACGTCGCACCGCGCGCGAAGCCAGCCGTGCGAAAGGCACGTGTTAGCATAAGGCCATGCGTGTCCTGGTCATCGACGCGATCGCGCAGGAGGGAATCAACTTTCTCGCGGAGCGCGGGTTCGACGTCGAGCAGGTCTCGTCCAAGATCCCGCGGGCGGAGCTCTTCGAGAAGATCGCGGGCTACGAGGCCATCATCACCCGCTCGTCCACCACTGTGAATGCCGAGTTCCTCGGCCACGCGCGGCGCCTGCGCTTCCTCGGGCGGGCGGGCGTGGGCGTGGACAATATCGACGTCGAGGCCTGCTCCCGCCAGGGCGTGGTCGTCGCCAATGCCCCCTACGGCAACGTGGTGTCGGCCGCGGAGCACACGGTCGGCATGCTCCTGGCCCTCGTGCGGAAGATCCCGCCCGCCCACGAGGCGCTCAAGCGGCTCGAGTGGGACCGCGGCATCTACGGCTCCGAGCTGTTCCGGAAGACCGCCGGCGTGATCGGCCTCGGCAAGGTCGGCTCGCGGGTTGCCGCGCGACTGCGCGCCTTCGACATGGACGTTCTGGTGTACGACCCGTACATCCCCGAGGGCCGCGCGCGGGACCTGGGCGTGCGGCTGACCGATCTCCAGACGCTGCTGACCCAGGCCGACATCGTCACGGTGCACGTGCCGCTCTCGGACGAGACGGAGAACATGCTGGCCGCGCGCGAGATCGCGCTGATGAAGCCGGGCGTCCGCATCGTCAACTGCGCGCGCGGCGGCATCGTCAGCGAGCCCGACCTCCTGGCCGCGCTCGAGTCGGGGCACGTCGCCGGGGCGGCGATGGATGTCTGGACGGAAGAGCCGCCGGTCTCGCCGCTCGTCACGCGCCTGGTCCAGCACCCGCGGGTGGTCGTGACGCCGCACCTGGGCGCCAATACGCAGGAGGCGCAGGTCAACGTCGCCGTGGACGTGGCGCGGCAGCTGGCGGCGTTCCGCGACGGCGAGCTGATCGAGCACGCGGTCAACGTGCCGGTGGGCGACCGCGAGAGCATGGCCGAGATCCGACCGTTCGTGACGCTGGCGGAGATCCTCGGCCGCTTCTGCCTCCAGCTCGAGAAGGACAATGTCGAGCGCGTCGAGGTGGACGTCGCGGGGCTGGTCGCCAGGCGGGACCCGGAGCTGATCGGCCGCGCCGTGCTCAAGGGCCTCCTCGACGGCGTCACCACCCAGGCGGTCAACCTCGTCAACGCGCGCATCGTGGCGGTGGAGCGCGGGCTCGAGGTCGTGATCCGGACCGACGAGAACGCGCCGTCGGGCTACACCAACCTCGTCACCGTCACCACCCAGGCCGGTGCCGGGCGGAAGATCATCGCCGGCACCGTGTTCGACGGCGCGCCGAGGATCGTGCGGCTCCGGGACCTGCACATCGAGTTCATCCCCGAGGGGTACGTCCTCGTGCTCTCGTACGAGGACCGCCCGGGCATGGTCGGCAAGATCGGCTCCATCCTGGGCCGCCACAACGTCAACATCGCCTCCATGCACGTCGGCCGCCGCACGAAGCGCGGGCGCGCCATCGTCGTGCTGCTGCTGGACGAGGACGTCCCGCCCGAGGTCATGGAGGAAGTTTCGAAAGCGGTCGAGGCCGACTTCGCCCGCGTCATCCGGCTGGAGGCGTGATGCCAGCCAAGCCTGCGCCCAGGGCCAGAGCCGGATCCCGCGCGAGCCGCGCCGAGCGCGGCTTCGAGCGGCGCCCGTGGGGAGGATTCGAGACCCTCCAGGTGGGCGCGGGCTACAAGGTCAAACGCCTGGTGGTCCAGCCGGGCCACCGCATCAGCCTCCAGCGCCACCGATTCCGCGCGGAGCACTGGGTGGTCGTGGCCGGCGCCCCGCGCGTCGTCATCAAGGGCAGGGCGCGGCGGCTCAAGCCCCGCGCCACCGTCGACGTGCCCCGCGGCGCCTGGCACCGGATCGAGAACCCCGGCCGGCGCCCGGTGGTCATCATCGAGGTCCAGCACGGGCCGTATCTCGGGGAGGATGACATCGTCCGCCGCCACGACGACTATGGCCGCGCGGACGGCGTCACCCGGCCCCGTTCGCGCTAACCCATTCGGCTGGTCGCCTCACCGCTCTCGTCGCCTGCGGCTCCTCGGCAGCGTTTCGGCTCCTCAATCCCGTCCCACCGCCTGGTGAGAATGACGCAGGCGGCTCAAAAGGGTCCAGATGCGAGGCGGCGCCCGAAGGGCCGCACGCGAGGCATACGAACCATCATCTCAGCCCTCGCCTCGGGGCTCCGCCCCTCAGCTCGAACGGCCACGAGCGTGCGGCCGAGGGCGCCCCAACAGTCCTCTTGCTAAATGAAGCAGATGGGACCTTTTCAGCCGTCTAGTTCAGGTACTTCGACACTCCGAGATAGATCGCCGCCAGGCCGAGGTACTCGTGCAGGACGGCTTCGGCCTGGCGGCGCTTCCGCCACCAGCCGTCTCCGGGGAAGTCATCTTCCTTCACGAGCGCGATCAGGCCCTCGATGCTTCCGGAGGCTTCTCGCGTCCACACGAGCTTCACCCGCCGCGAGTGCTGAGGCGACGTGACCAGGATGACCCGCCGCCAGCCACGAGCCCGCGCTGTCTCAGCCACGACGCTCAGCTCCGCCTCCGTGGTCTTGACCTGGGTGGCGAGGAGGACGATTGCCGCGGGCGGCACGCCATGCTTTTCGAGGACGAGGCGGGATTCACCCTGGTAGTCGAGGCGGCGCGCGCCGAGCGCGATGAGCTCGCGGACCCGGTCGGGCGTGAAGTTGTTGGAGAGGACGACGAGGGGCGCCCAGCCCCGGCGGTAGAGTTCGGCGGCCATGGCCTCGCGGGTCGGAATCCCCCCCGCCACGATGACGACGGCGTCGGCGGGCGCCAGCGCATCCTCCACGACGAGGGCCCGGCCGATCAGGCGGAGGGCCGGCCGGTGAGCGGCCACAGCCAGAACCACCAGCGCCGCCGCCAGAAGGGCGGCGACGGCGAGCCGGCGGCGCGCGCGCGGCGTCACCGCTCCAGCTCGACCAGGTACTCCTTGATCCTGCGGGCGTCCGCCGCGTCCGGCTTGAGGGCGAGGTACTTCCGGAACGCTTCCTTGGACTTCTCCGTCTGCTTGCTCTGGTAGTAGAGGAAGCCCATCTGCCGGAACGGGTCGGGGTAGGTCGGGTCGAGGGCGGCCGCGCGGTCGTAGGCCTCTAGCGCCTGGGCGACGAGCGCCGGCTTGTCGGCGGGGTTCTTGGCGCGCTGGGCCTGGAGGCGGTAGAGGTCGCCGTAGTAGAGATGGGTTGTCGGGTCCTTGGGCGCCAGCGGCAGCACGCGGTCGAGCTGGGCCTTGGCCAGCCCGAAGCGGCCGGCGCGGATGTCGAGCGCGGCATTCTCGCGCACGACGGTGCGGGTGCGCATCGCGAACTCGTCCGTGTTCCGGACGCCCCCGGCCGTCTCCGTCGCCGCGTACTTCGTCTTCAGGAGATCCTGGGTGTTGGCGATACGCTCGTCGAGCCGCGGGTGGTTGCCGAAGAAGAAGTTCTCGAGCTTGCTCCCGTCGCCGTGGTCGTCCTTGAGGAGCGCGAACACGCGCGGCGCCTCGGCCGGGTCGTAGCCGGCCTTGACCATGCGCTCCATGCCCTCGCGGTCCGCTTCGCGCTCGAGGTCACGCCCGAAGCCGTTGACGGAGGCGATGAAGGCGAGCTGGAGGCCGAGCCCGAGGAAGATGTTCGACGTCGTCCGCAGCACCTCGGCCGAGACGTAGTTGCCTTTCCCCGCCTGGGTGCCGGCCGCGACCGCGACCCCGAGCGAGGCGGCGATGGCCAGCGCGGTGAACCAGATCTGCTTGTTCTGCGCGTCGCGGTTGAACATGAGCGCGTGGCGGTTTGTCACGTGCGTCAGCTCGTGGCCGAGGATCATGGACAGCTGCGCTTCGTTCTCGACACGGCTCAGGAGCCCCGTGTGGATGTACACCTTGCCGTTCGGCATGGCGAAGGCATTGAGCGTCGGGTCGCGGAAGACGGCGATGCGGGGGGCGGGCGCGCCCGCCTTCTGCGCCTCGTCGGGCACGAGCTTGGCCGCAACGCCGGACAGGTAGTCTTCCAGGAGGGGATCGTCGTAGGTCTTGCCGAGCTTGGCGAGCTTCTCCTCCTCCTTCTCGGCGTCGCTCCAGAGCTGCCGCTCGTCGGACTCCGGACGGAAGGGCTTGCCCTGGTAGCCCATGGGGGGGACGCTGGTCGAGGCGCACCCGGCCAGTAGGACCGTGACCAGGGTCCAGGCCAAAAACTTGGTAGACCACCCCCACCGGTTGTACGATGACCGCCAGGAGGGATTAGCCATGCGTCGTATCCTTGTTCTGTCGCTTTGCCTGCTGGCCGCGGCGGCTTGCGCGTCCAACCCGTCTCGCGTCCAGCGCAGCGAGTTCGAAGACATTCCCGTTCCCAAGGGTCTTACCGTTGATCTCAACAAGTCCACGATCATCGAGTCTCCGACGGTCAAGGCCGCCCGCCTGTTCTACAAGGGGCGGGTCGAGATCGAAAGCCTGGCCGTGGCTTTCCGGACGACTCTCGAGGCCAATGGCTGGCGGAACATCTCGGCCACGACTGCCTCCGACAAGGGTATCACCCAGATCTACGAGAAGACCGGCAGCTCGCTGCAGGTGCTGATCTACGAGGGCTGGTACGACACCTGGGTCGAGTTGTCCGCCACCCGGGCGATCACTCCGACCGGTCAGCCGAAGTAGGCCGGGCTCAGTGCGCCGTCCGGGCCCCGGGTCCGGGCGGTCGACCGCGGGCGCGCTGCGGGTCACTTCTTCTTGATCGCCTTCTGCAGCACCTGGAACAACTGCTCGACGCCTTGCGTCTGCTTCCCCGTCAGATGCACGCGCACCACCCGGCGTCCCGCGTCCCGCAGGGCCTGGAGGTCGCCCAGGGCCTGGGCGGCTTTGAGCGTCGAGAAGCCGTACCCCGCGCCCGGGATGGCCATGTCCTCCTTGTCCTCGCCCGTGATCTGAATGAACACGCCGTTGGGGCGGCCGCCCTTGTGCAGCTGCCCCGTCGAGTGCAGGTAGCGCGGGCCGAAGGCCACCGTGGTCGCGAGCTTGAGGCGATCGCGCAGGAGCGTCCGGAGCTCCTGCAGTCGGCTCCACGTGTCCGCCGTGGGCGCCAGGTACGCCTGGATGGCGATGTAGTCGCCCGCCACGGCCTGCCCCAGAAAGGCCTGGAGCCCCGGCGACACTCCGGCCGGCTTCTTGGCTGAGTTCGTCATGAGCACGAGGCCGTTCTCCTCAGCGTCGGCCGGCCATTCCGGCAGCTTCTTGCTCTTCTTCCACGCCCCGAGCAGCGACGCCGTGTTCTCCTTGGCGCGCGTGACGTCGGGCTCGTCGAAGGGGTTGACGCCCATCGCGGCGCCGGCGGCGGCCGTCGCCAGCTCCCAGCGGAAGAACTCGGCCCCGACCTCGAGCGGCTCCCGGAGCGCGATGCGGATCACGGGATGGCCCGCGTCCTCGAGCTCGTTGAGCGCGGCGTCGTGGCTAAGGTCGCCGTCGAGCGTGACGGCCACGAAGACGCGATCCTCGCCGTAGACCGCGGGCGGGCCGAGCGGCTCGTCGTCCACGGGCACGAGGCCCTTGCCGTCCTTGCCGAGCGACTCCGCCAGGAGCTGCTCGATCCAGGGGCCGAGACCGCGGAGCTTGCGCGAGAGCACGAGCGTCACCTTGTCGCGGCCGGCTTTGCCCAGCCCCGCGAGCGCGGCGCCGAGCCGGACCGCCGCATTGTCGCGGGCGCCCACCGCGTTGCCGCACGCCTCGACCATGGCGTGGGAGCGGTCGAGCAGCGCCTTGATGTCGATGCCGATCAGCGCCGCGGGCACGAGGCCGAAGAAGGACAGGGCCGAGTAGCGTCCGCCGATCGAGGCCGGGTTCAGGAAGGTGCGGCGGAAGCCCGACTCGGTTGCGAGCTTGTCGAGCGGCCGGCCGGGGTCGGTGATGGCGACGAAGTGGATACCCGCGCGCGGCACCGAGGAGGCCTCGACCTGTCCGCGGAAGTACTGGTACAGGGACAGGGTCTCGGTCGTGGTGCCGGACTTCGTGGCGACGATGAAGAGCGTGCGCGTCAGGTTGAGCCGGTCGAGCGTGTACTTGATCGCCGCGGGATCGGTCGAGTCGAGCAGCAGGAGGTCGGGGTAGCCCATCTTGGAGCCGAACGTCAGGTTGAAGACGTCGCCGCAGAGCGACGAGCCTCCCATGCCCAGCAGCACGACGTGCGTGAACTGAAGCCTCCGGATCTCGTCCGCGAAGCCTTTGATGTCGTCGGCGTGGCCGCGCATGATGGTCGGCGAGGTCAGCCATCCGAGACGGTTGCGGATCGCCGCGGTTTCGCCCTTCCACAGGGACGCGTCCTTGACCCAGAGACGGTCCATGAAGTCCTGGCTCTCGAGGGCGTCCAGGGTCTCCTGGACGGCCGGTAGCTTGAAGGTCTCGTCCGCTGGGCGCGCCTGCGCCTTCGCCTGCGCGGCCACCGGCGCCTCCATCTCGACCGGGCCCGCCGTGACCGGCTCCCTGGGGGCATCGGCCGGTGCCTCCTGGAGCGCCCGGGCTATGGCCTCGACCGGCACCTCTTCCCAGGTGTCGCGCTTGCCGGGCGCCGCCGCGCGGGCAGCGGCCGGCTTGCCCTTGTCTGCGGCCGCCGGCGGGCGCTCCTGCTGCGACGGAGCCGGCTGGCGCGTCGTGCCTCTCTCCGGGGGCGCCAGGCCGCCCTCGAGGAGCGCGACCTTGGAGACCTTGCGCACAAAGCGCTCCTCGCCGGAGAAGGAAGCGGCAAGCCACGCCGACGCGATCTCGACCGCACGCGCGACATCCACCTCGCGGGCGCCCAGGCACAGGACGTTGGCGTCGTCCTCCTCGCGGGAGAGACGCGCCGCCTCCGGGTCGTGACAGAGGGAGGCCCGGACGCCCCGGATCTTGTTCGCGGCGATGGAGGCGCCGGCGCCGCTGCCGCAGATCAGCACGCCCGCGTCCACGAAGCCGCGGAGCACGGCCTGCCCGACCGCGCGCGCGTAGTCCGGATGGTCCACCGGGTCGGTGGAGAAGGTGCCGAGGTCGAGGAGGTCGTGGCCGCTCGCTTCGAGCGCCGCCACCACCTGCTCCTTCAGCGGAAAACCGGTGTCGTCACAGCCGATCGCGATTCGCATGGGTCCGGGGTCTCCTGACGGTTTCCTATTCTCTCAAGATACGCGGGGCCCCACAACGCTGTCGTACAGGCGGCCCTGGCGAGCTCGCGCGGCGGCGTAAACGTCGCGACGGCGGGGGTCGGGACGCACCTGAGTCCCCGATGGCTCGGGCCGGGGAGCCGGGCGGCCGAGCGCACCCAGGGCCAGGAGCGCCGCGCCGCGGCTCGAAGCCTCTGTGCCCTCGCGTACCTCGAGGGGCACCCCCAGCGCGTCGGCCAGGACCTGTGTGAAGACGCGGGAGTGACCGAGCGCGCCGCCCGAGGCGATGACCGCGTGGCCCGGCGACGCCACCGGCGCGAGCCGGTCGTAGACAGCCGCGAGGCGATACGCGACGGCTTCGACCAGGGCGCGGAGGATCTGCGGCGCGGTTGTGGCGAGCGAGATGCCGGTCACCGCCGCCCGCGCGTCGCCGCGCCAGCCAGGGCTCCGCTCGCCGGCCAGAAAGGGTAACGCGGTGAGGCCGTGGGAGTCCGGAGCCACGGCCGCGAGCGCGGCGTCGAGCCCCGCGTCGTCGCCGGGCAGGGCGAGTGTGCGTCGTGCCCAGGCGAGCACGTTGCCGCCTTCCGATGTCGCGCCGCCTATCAGATGGCGGCGGGCGTCCACCCGGTAGTGCCAGAGTCCCCACGGCACGGCGCGTGGCGCGGGCGTGACGAGGCGGAGCGCGGCGGACGTGCCGACATTCAGCGCGATGCGGTCGGGGCCCGAGCAGTCCGTGCCCAGGTTGGAGCACGCGCCGTCGCCCGCGGCGGGCAGCCATGGTGCACCACCAAGTGTGGGCCAGCGAGCGCGCCACTCTGGCGTCAGTCCGATCAGCGGCGCATCGTCGATGGGCGGGAGGCGCCCGGGTCCTATGCCGCAGGCGTCGAGCATGCCGGTGTCCCATGCGCCGGGCCGCTGCCATGCGCCGGGCCGCTGCCATGCGTCGAACTGCTGATTGAGGAGGCCGGTGCCCGAGGCCATGCTCACGCTCGCGCGCAGGCGGCCGGTGAGGCGCAGCAGCAGGTATTCGGCGAAGCCGCACCACGTCGCCGCGCGCGCGAAGACGTCGGGCCTGGCCTCGCGGAGCCAGGTGAGCTTGGCCGGGAAGAAGGTCGAGTGCAGCGGGGCGCCCGTGCGGGCGTGCACTGCCGCTTCGTCCAGGCGGGCCCGGAGCGCCTTGGCCGCCCCAGCGCTCCGCGTGTCCGCCCAAGTTATGACGCCGGTGAGCGGGCGGCCGTCGGCGTCGAGCGCCAACAGGCTGTGCCAGAAGACCGAGGCGCCCACGGCCTCCGGTGGGCCGGGCGCGGAGGCAACGCAGCGGTCGATGGCCAAGGCCGTCGCGGCCACGAGCTCCTCGGGATCCAGTTCGGAGCCCCCGTCGGGAGTGGCGGTGGGCTCGCAGCTGACTCGCGCGTCGGCGCCGGGCAGGGGCTGTCCCTGGGCATCGTAGCCGATGGCCCGGATCGAGCTCGTGCCGACATCCAGCGCGAGGATCCACATGGGTGAGGTATATTCTCCTCGACGCCCCGGTTTCCGCGGGGCATGTTTTCGCACCGACCGGGCGACGAGAGGAGCGTATGGCTGAACCCGAGTGGGAGCTGCTCACGGTGCGCGGGCTCGGCATGACGGACGAGCGCGCCGCCGAATTCGTCGGAACGTTCGTCATCCATCGGGCCGGCAGCGCCGAGCCCGTCGAACAGGTGCAGGTCCGCATCAAGCGGAGCGTGCTCGAGGAGATGTCGGGCACCCTCAAGCGCCTGCTCGCCCGGTCCACGCGGTACACCCGCTAACCTTCAACGAGGAGCCCCGATGGCCACGATCACCGTCTTGACTCCGGTCGGCGAGCGGCGCCAGGCGACCCTGGCCGTGCCGCCGCTGCCGGCCGACCTTCGCGGCCTCACCGTGGGGTTCGTGGACAACACGAAGCACAACTTCGACCTGCTGGTGCAGGAGATGGGCGTGCTCCTCAAGGAGCGCTTCGGCGTCAAGGCCGTGGTGCACCGGAAGAAGGCCAACGCTTCGACCGCCGCCTCCGACGAGATCATCGAGGGACTCGCGAAGGACTGTGACCTCGTCTTCGCCGGCTCAGGCGACTGAGGCTCCTGCACGTCGTGGAGTCTCCACGACTCGCTGGAGGTGGCCAAGCGCGGGACGCCGTCCGGGCTGATCGGGACCACGGTGTTCCAGAACCTCGCCGTGAGCGAGATGGCGGCGCTCGGAGCCACGGGGCTGCCGCTCATCGTGATCCAGCACCCGCTGGGCGGTGAGAAGCCCGAGGCCGTGAGTAGGCGCGCGCTGCAGGCGGTGGAACAGCTGGCGAGCCTGCTCGGCTCCGCGTGAGGCCACCCGCGTCGGTCTTCGACGCGCCTGCGGCGGGCAGGGCCGCGCCCTCGGCGGGCAGGGCCGCGCCGGCGGCGGGCAGGGCCGGGGAGTAGATGCCGGCGACGGCGCTCCGGCTCGCGCTGAAGGCGGCCGTCCTCTCGGGCGCCGCCGCGCTCGTGTACGAGGTTGTGTGGCTGCGCATGCTCGGCCTGGTCGTGGGACACGCGGTGGACGCGCTCACCGCGGTGCTCGCGGCCTTCATGGCCGGGCTCGCGTTAGGAGCCGCCCTCTTCGGCCGCTTCGCGGGCCGTTTGCGAAAACCGCCTACGTCGACACCTCGCTGCCGAACCGCGTGCTCCTCGGCTGGTTCCGCCGGGCTTCATTGCCCGAGTTCACGCCGGAGAGCGCGCGGGAGATCGAGCGCGCGGATAGCCGCTATTGGGTGGGGGTCGGCTGCTTGCGGCGCGGCGCCGCGGCCGACGCTCTCGCCCAGTTCGAGCGGGCGTTGGCCTTCGACCCCGCCCATGCCGTGTCGGCGCTCGGAGCCAGCACGGCCGCGCTGCAGCTCGGGGCCGGCCCGCCGACGCGTTCGCGTTCGCCCGCCGCGCGCTCGTGCGGGAGCCCGCGCAGCCGGCGGCGCTCTTCCTGGCCGGGGCCGCGTCGTGGTGGCTCGGGCAGACGAACGAGGCCGGGCGCTTCTTCGAGCGGGCGGTCGCTCTCGAGCCGCAGAACGCCGAGTTCCGGGGCGCCCTCGAGCGTTTCAGGAGAGGTACACTGCCCCGATAAGCGATCATCTCGCGCCAGGAGGACGCCGTGCCCGACCCCGCTTCCGCTGTTCGTGAGCTCCAGCTGCCAGAGGAAGATATCTTCGCGGAATTCGTCAAACGCGACTGGTGCGACGGGCTGCCCATCGTGCCCCCCACGCCGGAGCGGGTGCGGGCGATGGTCGCGGCCGGCGGGGAGGATCCGGCTCGGGTGCTCGGCCTCATGCCGCCGCTCTGGCGCGAGGCAAGCGTCGAAAAGCTCGCCGTCAACGCCGTCATGGCCGGCTGCGAGCCCACCTGCTTCCCGGTCGTTCTCGCGGCTGTCGCGGCCATACTCGAGCCCGCCTTCAACCTCTACGGCGTCCAGGCGACCACGCACCCCGTCGCACCGCTCGTCATCGTCAGCGGCCCCGCCGCGCGCGCCGTCGGCATGCACGCGGGCGCGGGGCTCTTCGGTCCCGGCTTTCGCGCCAACGCGACCATCGGCCGCGCCATCCGGCTCATCCTCATGAACGTGGGCGGCGGCTGGCCCGGGCGCCACGACATGGCGACCCAGGGCAGTCCGGCAAAGTTCTCCTACGCCATCGCCGAGCGGGAGGACGTCTCGCCTTGGCCTCCGCTCCACGCGCGGCTCGGGTTCGCGGCCGAGCAAAGCGTGGTGACGGTCTTCGGCGGCGAGGCGCCGCACAACGTCAACGACCACGTCTCCACGACCGCGGCGGGCATCCTCAACAACGTCTCGGACGTCGCGGCCACGCTCGGCTCCAATGTCGGCTGGTACATGACCCAGAGTCAGCTCCTGGTGGTGCTGGGGCCCGAGCACGCGCAGACCATCGCGGCCGACGGCTTCTCGGCCGCGGACGTGCAGCGCTTCGTCTTCGAGCACGCCCGCATCCCGCTAGGCAGGCTCAAGCTCGGCGGCATGTGGGGTATGCACGACTGGCCCCTCTGGATGCAGAAGGTCACCGACGAGCAGGCGCTCCTGCCGATGGTGCCGACCCCAGAGGACGTCTACGTCATGGTCGCCGGCGGCCCGGGCAAGCACTCCTGCGTCGTGCCTAACTGCACCTTCAGCCGCGCGGTGAGCAAGGCCGTCGAGCTGCGGCCTTAGGGGACGAGGGGACTCCGCTGCGCGAGAGGCGGCTCTGGTGGGCGGTGCTGACGCTGGCCCTCGGGCTCGGGGCGTGGACGACGGTCGATGCCTGGCGGCTCGTCGGCCAGCCCTATCCGGGCTTCTCGGTGATGGACAACCTCCTGGTGGGGCTCGGGGTCGAGCGCGGCGGGCTCGAGCCTTTCGACTTCGTGCGTGCCATGGACGGCCGCCTCCTCGCCTCCGGCAGACAGATCCAGGACGAGGTCCGCCGCCACCCGGCGGGCACGAGCTTCCACTACCTCGTCAACCGTCGCGGCAGCCTGGTCGAGGCGGACATCACGAGCACGGTCGAGCCCGTCCGCGACTTCGTGCGGTTCCTGCTCGAGGGGCTGCTGCCGGGGCTGCTCTTCCTGGGGTTGGGCGCCGCCGTCCTCGTCCTCAAGCCCGGCGCCCCGGACGCGCGGGTCTTCCTGCTCTTCTGTCTCATCTGGTTCGTGACGGCCGCGCTCTACCACGACGCCGTCAGCACCTACCGCTTCGACGTCATCTTCGTCACGGCCTGGGCTTTCTCGCCCGCGCTCTACCTGCACCTGGCCCAGAGCTTTCCCGAGCGGCGCCCGTGGTCACTGCGCCACCCCCGCCTCATCTTGCTTGCCTACGGCGTCTCGGCGCTCCTGGCCGTTCTTCTCCAGACGCGCCATACCGGCGTCCCGCCGAGCGAGTTCGTGCTGATCCCGACCGCGGCCGCCGTGTACTGGGTCTCGTCCCTCGTCCTCCTGATCGCGGCGCTCGCGACGACGGCGCTGCGCGGCTCGACCCCTCTTGGCCGCCAGCACGCCTGGGTGCTGCTCGCGGGGTTCGCCGTGGGCCAGCTCGCTCCCGTGATGGGCACGACCCTCGAGGCCGTGACGGGCATGGCGGTGCCGTACCTCAACCTGCTCTGGAAGCTCAACGTCCTCTTCCCGGTCGCCGTGGCATACGCCATGGTGCGCTACGACCTCTTCGACGTGCGCGCCGTCGTCCGCCTCGGCACCATCTACGGGCTGGTGACCGGTGTCGTGATCGCGGCCTACGCGGGAGCCATCACGCTGCTCGACGTGGTCTTCACCCGGCTCGGGATGGGCGCGAGCCCGCTCGCCACGGCCGTGGTGCTGGCGCTCGCCGTCGTGCTGTTCCTCAACCCCGTCTACGTCCGCGCCCAGCGTGTGGTGGACCGGGTCTTCTTCCGCCAGCGCCTCGACGTCCAGCGCTCCATCGAGCGGCTCGCCGGCACCATGACGACCGTGCTCGACCTCGACCGCATCGCGGGCCTCATCAGCCGGACGGTGGACGAGGCCTTCCATCCGTCGCGGCTGACGCTCGCGCTGCTCGACGAGGGGCAGGGGCGCTACCGCGTCGTCGTCGGCAGCGCCGGGCCGATGGGCGCGGGCGGTCTCATCGCCGCCGAGTCGTCGCTGGCCCTGCACCTGGGCAAGGAGCGCGAGCCGCTCACTCGCGTCCAGCACGAAGCCGACCCGGACATGGCCTCTTGCCGGGACACCTGCCTCGCTCAGATGCGTGCCCTCGGCGCCGAGCTGGTGATGCCCGTGCTCTTCGGCGATCGCGTCACGGGCCTCCTCGCCCTCGGCGAGAAGCGCTCGGGCGCCTCCTACACGACGGACGACCTTCGCCTGCTGCGCGTCGTCGTCAACCAGAGCGCCGTCGCGCTCGAGAACGCCCGGGCCTACACGGCGCTCGAGGCCGCCAACCGGCGGCTCGCCGACACGCTCCGCCGCGTCGAGATCCTCGAGTCCATCCGGACGAGCCTGTCCAAGTTCGTGCCGCGCCGGGTCCAGGAGCTCATCGAGCAGGCGCCGGAGGCGCCGGAGCTCGCCAAGCGCGAGATGGACGTGTCCGTCCTCTTCGTGGACATCGCCGGCTACACGCGGCTGTCGGAGCGCCACGACCCTGATCGCCTCAACTTCGTCGTCGAGCGCTACTTCGGCGCCTTCCTCGACGAGGTCCTGCGCAACGGCGGCGACGTGAACGAGACCGCGGGTGACGGGCTCATGGTGATCTTCCAGGACGAAGACCCGGAGCGTCACGCGCGGAACGCCGCCCATGCGGCGCTCGGCATCCTGCGCCGGACGGACGAGATCAACGGCGAGGCGGGCGCCGTCGACGAGCCCATCCGCCTCCACGTGGGCGTGAACTCCGGGGCGGCCGCGGTGGGCGCCACCAAGATCGAGGGCACCGCCGGCACCCGCTGGACCTACACGGCCTCGGGCGCCGTGACCAACGTCGCCGCGCGACTCGCCGCGCTCGGGGCTGGCGACTCCGTCTTCATCGGGCCTGAGACCGCCCGGCGGCTCTCCGGCTGGCTCGACCTAGAGGACTTGGGCGAGCGGCTGCTCAAGAACGTGGAAGAGCCGGTGCGTGTCTTCCGTCTTTCGGCGGGGCTGCCGACTTTGGCGGTCTCAGCTGGGGTGGTCTGAGCTGGGGCTGTCTGAGCCCGCCCACGCCAGGAGCCCGAGGGCCCCGAGCAGCAGCGCGGCGCCGGCCCAACCGACGGTGCCCAGGCGCTCGCCGAAGAGCAGGACGCCGAGCGCCGCCGCGGTCAGCGGCTCCAGCAGGGTTGCGATGCCCGCGGTCGTGACCGTCACGCGGCGGAGTCCCTCGCCGAAGACCACGTAGGCTGCGGCCGTCGGGACGACGCCGAGGTACAGGAGCAGAGGCCAGCCCGCGACAAGCTGCGCCGCCGCGCCGCGCTCCAGCGCGAGCACGGGAGTCAGCAGGAGAGCGGCCAGCGTGAATGTCAGCGCGGCGAGCGGCAGCGGCGCGGCGCGCCGGAGAAGGCCCTTGGCGGTGACCGCGTACACAGCGTAAGATAACCCGGCGCCGAGCGCGGCGAACGCGCCCGCAGCGAAGGTGCCCGCGGTGGACCCGGGAGGCGCGACGCCGTCCGCACGCGGGCCCGCCAGGATCATGGCGGTGCCCGCGACGGCCAACAGCAGCGCCGCGAGCGTGGCAGGGCTCGGGCGCTCCTTGAGGGTGAGCGCCGCGCCGGCCGCGATCATGAGTGGTGCTAGGCAGATGGCGAGCAGCGCCGTCAGCGCCACGCCGGTGCGCGCCACGGCCCAGAAGTAGCAGACTTGATACGCGGCCATGGCGGCGCCGAGGAGCGCGGCCTTCGCCCGATCGCGCGGCCGCCATTCGCCGCGCGCGGCGGCCGCGGGCCGCACGAGCGCGAGCGCGACGAGGAGGCAGGGCGCGGCTGCGGCCATGCGCGCCCAGCCGACCAGGAGGGGGCTTGGCGTCCCCTCCCTCGCCAGCAGGGCCATCACGGAGCCCGTGGTGCCCCAGGACACCGCGGCCAGGCAGACAAGGACGAGACCCAGCAGCATTGCGCCGGTAGTATACGGGAGCAGCAGGCATCGAACTGCGGTCCACACCAGGAGATCTCACATGACCCGGATCGGCTTCATCGGCGTCGGCACCATGGGCCTGCCCATGGCCACGACTCTCGTCAAGAAGGGCTTCGCGGTCACGGCCTACGACCTCAATCCCGAGGCCGTCAAGGCGGCGGCCTCCGCGGGCATGACGGCCGCCGCCTCGGCGGCGGAGGCCGTCGCCGGCGCCGACCTCGTGATCACGATGCTGCCCTCCTCGCCCCACGTCGAAGCCGCCTACGGTGGTGACGGCGGCGTGATCAACGCCGTGCGCAAGGGCACGCTCTGCGTGGACATGTCCACGATCGACCCGGCCGCTTCGCGCCGCGTCGCCGCAGCGGCGGCCGAGCGCGGGATCCGCTTCATCGACGCGCCGGTCTCCGGCGGCACGCCGCGCGCGACCGACGGCACGCTGGCCATCATGGTGGGCGGCTCGGCAGAGGACTTCAAGGCGGCGCTGCCGGTGCTCCAGGCCATGGGCGCCAACGTGATCCACGTCGGCCCCGTCGGCAGCGGCGAGGTCGCCAAGCTCTGCAACAACCTCATCGCCGGCGTGGCCGCCGTGGCGGTGAGCGAGGCCTTTCGCATCGCCGAGGGTTTCGGCGTCGATCTCAAGGTCGTCACCGAGGTCATCGCCAAGTCATCGGGCAACACGTGGCTGATGGAGCAGATGCATCCGGTGCCGGGCATCGTGGCGCGCGCCGCTTCGACCAACGGCTACGCGCCCGGCTTCATGACCGACCTCATGTGCAAGGACGTCGGGCTCGCGGTGGACGCGGCGCGCAACCTGCGCATCCCGCTTTTCGTGGCTCCCGCGGCCCAGCAGGTCTACCGCCTGGCATCCTCTCACGGCCTCGGCCGCAAGGATTTCACCAGCGTCTTCACCTTCCTCAAGCCGTCGTCCGACCAGGCGCCGGTGTAGGGGCGGCTCATGAGCCGGCGCCGCACGATCTGGCTGGTCGTCGCCGCGGTTCTGCTGGTGCTGGGCGGCGCCTTCCTCTGGGCCCTTCCCGAGCTGATCCGCCGCCAGGCTGTGACGCAGATCCCCAAGATTACCGGCCGCGCCGCGAGCATCGGGGACATCGACCTCAACCTCTTCACCGGCCGGCTCGTCGTCAAGAACTTCCGGCTGGCCGAGCGGGACCCGCAGAAGGCCTTCGTCGAGTTCGAGCGTCTCGAGGCGCGATGGTCCTGGCCGTCGCTCCTAGCGGCGCACATCCGCCTCAAAGACGTCACACTGGTCTCGCCCGCGGTGCAGCTCGCCCGCACGGGTCCGCGCGAGTTCAACTTCTCCGACCTTCTCGGCCTGATCCCGCCTGCCGATCCCAAGGCCAAGCCGTCGCGGTGGACGTTCACCATGGAGCGGCTCGGCCTCGTCTTGGGGAATATCGTCATCCGCGACGAGGCCGTCTCGCCGCCCGCGACGTGGCGCATTCAGGGGCTGACCATCGAAGCGGGCGATCTGACCACGCGCGCTGGGCAGCCGGCGGGCCGCCTGGCGATCCAATCCAAGGTCGGCGACTCGCCATTCGAGCTGAGCTCGAACGAGATCCGGTTGGCTCCGGGCGCGGTGTCGCTGGGGCTCGGCATCAAGAATTTCGATCTGATCCAGGTCCTGCCCTATGTTTCGCCTACCGCTCCGGCCGGCCCTTACGGCGGCCGTCTCGGCTTCAATATCAAAATCGGCATCGAGCGCGGGGCTGAAGGTGTCACGCGAGCGGTGGTGTCGGGGGACATGAGCCTCGATGACCTGCAGCTGATCCGCCCCGGGGGCAAGGCGCCGTTCATGACGGTGCCGCACCTGGGCCTGCGCCTCAAGGAGGCCGATCTCATCTCTCGCGTTATCGTCGTCTCCGACGTGGAGATCGTGGGACTGAAGGGGCAGGCGCTGCGAGACAAGAGCGGCGTCATCGATCTGCTCCAGGCCGCCGCGACCCCGCCGGCTGCCGTCGCGCCACCGCCCACGGCGGCCCGGCCCGCGCCACCGGCTCCCCCGGCGCCGCAGGCTCCGGATGACAGGACCGGGCCGGCCTTCAAATTCCTGCTCGAGAAGCTGGCGCTCAGCAAGGCGACGCTCACCTTCGTCGACGAGATGGTGTCGCCGCCCACGACGTTGGCGCTCAGCGACCTCACGCTCTCGCTTGAGAGTGTGGCCTGGCCCGTGGTCGGCCCCGCCAAGCTCTCGGTGGGCGCCGGGCTGCCCGGCAGCGGGCGGGTGGAGATCAAGGGCTCGCTGATTCCGCAACCGTTGGACATGACCTGGACCATGACCGTGCGTGATGCGCCGATCGAGCCCTATCAGTCCTACATGCCGGTACCGGCCCGCTTTTCGGGCCGCTACAACGGCGACAGCAAGAACCGCGTCGCGCTCAGGGGCGGGAAGATGATCCTCACGTCGACCGGCACCAGCTGGGCGGATAAGTTCGAGGCGCGATTCCCGGGCGCCGAGCGCCCCTCGCTCACGATCGAGCGGATGGAGCTTGTCAGCATCGACCTCGACTGGCCGAATCGCGCGAAGGTCGCCAAGGTGGGCTTCCGGCGGCTGCAGGCCGAGATCGAGCGCGGCAAGGACGGCAGCCTCGACATCGTGAAGCTCTTCGGTGGCCCGGCGGCGCCGGCCGGGGGAACCGCTCCCGCTCAGACGGCGCCCGCGCCGTCCGCCTCTGACCCAGCACCGACGCTTGGCCCAGCGCCGGCTCCCAAGCCCAAGGGACTGCTCGACACGATGGATCTCCAATTCGGCGAGATTCGTCTCGAAGAGGGCGGCGTTCGCTTCCTCGACCGGTCGACAGAGCCTGTTTTCTCCGAGGACCTCTCGAACATGGATCTCCAGGTGACGGGGCTGGGGAACAAGCCCGACCAGCGCGCGAAGCTCGTTTTCACGAGTCTGATCGGCGCTGATGGGAAGCTGGACATCCGGGGCGATCTGGGTGCCATCGGGGCTCCGCTCTATCTGGACCTCGTCGGAGAGATCCGCGACCTCAAGCTCCCGATCGTCAACCCGTACTCCGACCAGACCATGGCATGGCTGATCCAGCAGGGGAACCTCAAGTACAAGTTCAACCTCAAGATCGAGAACGACCAGATCACCGCCATGAACGAGGTTCTTGTGGAGAAGCTGCGCGTGGCCAAGTCGAGCCGGCCCGACGACAACGTCAAGGCGCGGCTCGGGCTGCCGCTCGGCCTCATCGTTGCGCTCATCAAGGACGGCAACGGCAACATCGTGGTGAAGGTCCCGGTCTCCGGCTCACTCAAGGATCCCAAGTTCGATCTGTCCGAGACCATTTGGTCCGCCGTCAAGAAAGTCCTCGTCAACGTGCTGGCCTCGCCGTTTCGGTTGATCGGGCGGATGTTCTCGAGCGAGGAGAAGCTCGAGGAGCCGAAGGTCAACCCCGTCACCTTCCCGGCGGGCAGCGCCGTGCTCGCGCCGTCGATGGAGCAGCACCTCCTGCGAGTGGCCGATTTCATGCGCCAGACACCGTATATCGCGCTGACACTACACCCGGTGGTGGTGCCGGGCGATCTCGACGCGATCAAGGCCGAAGCGGTGGCGGCCAAGGTTCAGCAGTTCGCGAAGGAGCGGGGCATCGCCGAGCAGGTGATGGCCATCCGCGGCTACTTCGCCGTCAGGCTGCCGAGCGAGAAGCTGCCGACGACGCCGGATGCCCAGCTCGCGCTCCTGCGGGACCGCGAGCCCGTGCCGGAGGCCAAGGTCAAGGAGCTCGAGGACAAGCGGCTCGCCGTGACGAAGGAGCGCTTGGTCAAGAAGGAGGGCATCCAGGAGAAGCGCCTGCCGGGGGGCGCGGCCAAGAGGTCCGCCACCGGTGAGGGCGGCGTCGAGTTCGCCATCGGCGAGGGCGAGGAGGAGTAGACGAGCGTAGGCAACAAAATTCCCTCGCCTCTCTCATATTGTGGTCGTCTCGCCGTTCGCGTGGTCGCCTCGCCGTTCGCGTGGTCGCCTCGCCTCCGGCTGCGGCTCCCCCTGCGGGCTGCGGCTCCCCCTGCTTCTGCTATAATCCCGCACCATGAGAGTCCTCGCGCTTCACCCCGACAGGTGCACCGGCTGCCTCCGGTGCGAGTTGGCCTGCTCCTACATGCAGACGGGCACCTATCAGCCGTCCAAGTCCGTGATCCGCGTCTCGCCCTTCGAGGGCTACACGTCCTACGCCCCCTACACGTGCACGCAGTGCGCGGAGGGCTGGTGCATGACGGCCTGCCCGGTGGGGGCGATCCGGATCAACGCCGCGGGCGCCAAGGACGTCGTGGACGACAAGTGTGTCGGCTGCAAGCTGTGCACGATCGCGTGTCCCTACGGGACGATGTTCTACGACCCGGACACCACCAAGGCCTACAAGTGCAACCTCTGCGATGGGCACCCGGCCTGCGCCGAGGCGTGCCCGACGGAGGCGATCACCTTTGTCGAGGGTGAGACGGCGGACTGGATCGGCGACTTCGCCGCCGAGCGGACCACGCGCGTCCTGGCCCGCGAGGCCGTGTGATGGCCGCCCGCCATCTGATCATCGGCGGCGGCACAGCGGGCCTCAACGCGATCCGGACCATCCGGGAAGAGGACGGCGGCGCTTCCGAGATCACCCTCGTGTCCGCCGAACGCCCCTATTCCCGCATGGTCCTGCCGTACTACCTCGGCGCCACCATCGCCGAGTCCCATGTCTACACCGCCACGCCCGCCTCGCTCGCCGCGTGGAAGGTCAAGGCCACGCTCGGCCGCCGCGCCAAGGCGCTGGATACCGCGGCCCGGAAGCTGACGCTCGACGACGGGTCGGCGGTCGAGTACGACGACTGCCTGATCGCGACCGGCTCGCGCGCGGTGCGGCCGCCCATCCCGGGCGCCGAGGGGCCCGGTGTCCACTCCTTCTGGACGCTCGAAGAGGCGCGGGCCGTCATCGCCGGCGTCCAGCCCGGCACGAAGGTCGTCATGGTCGGCGCAGGCTTCATCTCGTTCACGATCCTGAACGCCATCCTGGCGCGCGGCGCCTCGCTCACCATCGTCGAGGTCGCGCCGCGGATCCTGCCGCGCATGGTGGACCCGGCCTGTGCCCGGATCGTCGCCGGCTGGCTCGAGCGCCACGGCGTGACGCTGCGAGTCGGCGCCACGATGACGAAGATCGAGGAATGGAAGGGCAAGCGGAAGCTCTCCTTCAAGAAGGGCGAGCCGGTCTTCGCCGACGTCGTCATCATGGCGACCGGCATCAGGACCAACCTCGAGTGGCTCGAGGGCTCCGGCATCGAGGTCTCGGCCGAGCCCGGCGGCGGCATCCTCGTGGACGACCATCTGCGCTCGAGCGTCAAGAGCGTCTACGCGGCTGGGGACGTCGCGCGCGGACCGAACCTGCTCACGGGCACCCTCGAGGTCCACGCGATCGAGCCGACCGCCCAGGAGCATGGACGAGTGGTCGGCGCCAACATGGCCGGCCGCGATCTCGCGTACCGCGGCAGCCTCATCATGAACATCGTCGAGGTGTGCCATCTCGACGTCGCCTCCTTCGGCCAGTGGGACGATCCGAAGGCCGACGTCTTCACGGTGACGCACGCCGACCGCTCGCAGTACCGCAAGCTCCTCTTCCGCGGCGGCAAGCTCAACGGCGCCATGATCTGCGGCCCTGCGGAGGAGATCTGGGGCACGAACGACGTCGGGATGCTCAAGGGCCTCGTCTACTCGGGCGCGGACCTCTCCCGCTGGAAGGCGCACCTGAAGAAAAACCCCTTCGACGTCAAGCCCGCCTACCTCGCGACCCACACGGCCGGGAAGCTTCTGCCGCAGACGGTCCTCGGGCGGGCCTCCCAATCACCCCAGCTTCCCCACTCGGTGATGGTCCAATGAGCCCGACAGCGACGGCAACCCGTCCCGCCAAGAAGGCCGCGCCCGCTTCCGCCTCGGTGCCCGGATATGCGGGCAAGCTGCTGCGGGTCAACCTCTCGACCGGGAAGATCTGGACGCAGCCCTGGGCTTCGGCTATGCGCGAGTATCTCGGCGGCGTCGGTCTCGGCGCCAAGATCCTCTACGAAGAAGTCGGCCCCAAGGTCCACTGGGACCATCCGGACAACCGGCTCGTCCTGGCCACGGGCCCGCTGGCGGGGCTGCCGGTCTGGGGCACGGGCGGGCTGACCGTGGTCACGCGAGGCGCGCAGACCGACGGCGCGACCTCGACCCAGGCCAACGGCTTCTTCGGCGCCGCGCTCAAGTACTCGGGCTATGACGCGATCGTGGTCCAGGGTCAGGCCAAGAAGCTCTCCTACCTCTATATCAACGACGACGTCGTGGAGATCCGCGACGCCGCGCACCTCAAGGGCAAGGACACCTGGGAGACGCAGGAAGCGCTCGAGGCCGAGCACGCGCTCTCGGGGCACCGGCTCTCCGTCTACTCGATCGGCCCCGCCGGCGAGAACCTCGTCCGCTTCGCGGCGATCCAGGGCGACTACGGTCACGTCGCCTCCAAGAACGGCTGCGGCGCCGTCATGGGCAAGAAGAAGCTCAAGGCCGTGTGCATCGTGCGCGGTACCAAGGCGCTCAGGCCCCATGACCCGCGCGGGCTCGTCCAGGCGGCGGACGATATCGCGCACGACCTCAAGACGGATCCGGCGACCTCGACGCTCTACCGCTGGGGAACGCTTCCCGGCGTCTCCAACCTGTACAAGCTGGGCATCCTGCCGATCAAGAACTACACGACGAACCTGACGACGGTGGATATGACGACGTGGGAGCCCGCCAAGCTCCGCGCGGGCTTCGACCACCGGGGACACCAGTGCAACGCCTGCGGCATGCACCACTGCCACATCCAAGTCATCGGCAAGGGGCCGAAGGCCGGCGAGTTGGTCGATGAGCCGGAATACGAAGGATGGTCCGGCGCCGGCTGGCAGATCGGCCTGACGGACAAGGAAGCCATCACGTGGCTCAACACGCGCCTCGACCGGGCCTGTCTCGACGTCAACGAGTTCGGCTGGGTCTGCGGCTGGGTGATGGAGTGCATGGAGAAGGGTTATCTCACCGAGAAGCAGGTCGGCTTTAGGCTCGCGTGGGGCGACGTGGACGGCGCGTACCGCCTGGTCCAGATGATCAGCCACCGCGAGGGGTTCGGCGACCTGCTGGCGGAGGGCGTCAAGCGCGCGTCCGAGAAGATCGGCGGCGAGGCCGCAAAGTGCGCCGTCTACACCAAGAAGGGCGCATCTCCGAGGGGTCACGACCACCGGGGCCGCTGGGAGGAGATGCTGGACACCTGTACCTCCTCCAACGGCACCATGGAGAGCGCGAACGCGACCCACCAGACCGAGATCGGCCTGCCCGGGCGCATCAACCCCTTCAACGGCGAGGAAGTGGCGCGGATGGTCGGTGGCATCCTCGGGCGGAAGCACTTCGAGGACTCCCTCGGCGGCTGCATCTTCACCTTCCGCACGCGGATCGAGAACCTGGCGCGCGCGCTCTCGGCCGCGACGGGTTGGACCTACACGCTGGCCGACGCGATGCGGATGGGCCGGCGGACGGCCGCGATCCTGCGGGCCTTCAACCTGCGCTGCGGCATCGGCACGGATGTCGAGTACCCCTCGGCGCGCTACGGCTCCAAGCCCGTGGACGGGCCGGCGAAGGACCACAACGTGATGGACCAGTGGGAGCGCATGCGCGAGGTCTGGTACGAGACGGTCGGCTACGACATCAAGACCGGCAAGCCCACGCGCGAGACGCTCAAGTCGCTCGGCCTCGACTCGATCGCGAAGGATCTGTGGCGCAAGTAGGCTCGACGCCCGCGCTCAGCGCCACCGTGGAAGTCACCACGTGGGTGACGAAGCACGTGGGCGGTGACGGCTCCGGCAGCACGGTCTTCACCGAGGCCTTCGCGCCGGGGGAGACGGTGCGGGATGTCCTGCGGCGCTGCTCCGCGCGCTTCCCCGAGCTCGACGCGGCGCTCTGGAGCCCGGACCGCACCGAGTTGGGCGAGCATATCGAGGTCGTGGTCAACGAGGCCGTGCTGGGCGTCACGCACGGGCTCGACTCCCCGCTGAAGAACGGCGACCGCATCACGCTGCTCGGCCAGTTCATGGGCGGTTAGTGTCGAGCAGAGCCCTGCGCGGCCTGCTGGCCGCGGCCACGCTCGTTCTCGCCGCGCTCCTCGTCTGGTACTACCTGATGGGCGCCCCGCAGTACTCGCTCTACCGCTTCGCACTCGCGATCCAGGGTCACGACGCGGCGGCGGCGGAGCGTTTCGTCGACGTCGACCGCGTCGCCCTTGCCGCCAGCGACATGATCGTCGCGGAGTACCTCCGGTCGAATGCCACGGCGGCGCACGCCCTCGAGGCCCTTGGGCAGGGTGCGGCGCGCTCCGTGGCGGGGCAGGCGATGAAGCCCCTGGTGGCTGCCCGCGTGCGCAGCGAGATCTGGAAGATGGCCGAGACCGGCGGACAGGGACCCGGAGTTCTGGTGCTGCCTGCCGGCATGGTTGTGGCTTTCCGCGAGCTCGCCGTCGAGCGGAACGCCGCGGATGCCTGGGTGACCTACACGGACCCGCGCCGCGGACAGACCAGGTTCAGGATGAGCCAGCAGCCGGACCGCTCGTGGAGGATCACGGAGTTCGACCCTGACTGGGTCCGGCGCCACCTGAAGGACGGTTCAGCGGGGTAGTCCCCGCGCTCAAACCCGCGTTTTCGGGCGTTTTTGGCAGTTCTGGCTTGACTCACCGCGACGGCCCGTGTTATTTGACGCGTTGCGGGTTCGACGCTGTTCCCCATTCTCTTCCCCCCGTGAGGGTGACCATGGCGCAAATCGTTGGAATGATTGGGCTTGGAATCATGGGCCGCCCCATGGCCAAGAACCTCCTCAAGGCTGGCTACCCACTGGTTGTCCACAGCCGCAGCCAGGGGCCAGTGCAGGAGCTGGTTGGCGCCGGGGCCACGGCGGCCGCCTCTCCCAAGGACGTAGCGGTGCAGGTGGATGTGCTGATCACCATGCTGCCCAACTCTCCCGAGGTGGAGTTGGTGGCGCTGGGCCGGGACGGAATAGTCGAGGGCGCCAGGAAGGGCCTGCTCTACCTCGACATGTCCACGATCTCCCCCCTCGTGTCGCAGAAGGTCGGGAAAGCCCTCGGCGCCAAGGGGGTGAGGATGCTCGACGCGCCGGTGTCGGGCGGCGAGAAGGGCGCCATCGACGCCGCGCTCAGCATCATGGTGGGCGGCGAGAAGGACGACTTCGACGCGGCGCTGCCCGTCTTCCAGGCGCTCGGCAAGACGATCACGCTCCTGGGCCCGCTGGGCGCGGGCGGCTTCACCAAGCTTGCCAACCAGATCATCGTCGCGGTCAACCTGACGGCGCTCGGCGAGGCGCTCACGCTGGCAAAGAAGGCCGGCCTCGATCGCGCGCTCACGCTCAAGGCGCTCGGCGGCGGGCTCGCGGGCTCCAAGTGCCTCGACCAGAAGAGTCCGAACTACGTTTCGGGCAACTACAACCCCGGCTTCAAGATCGACCTGCACTTCAAGGACCTGGGCCTCATCATGGAATCGTCGCGGGCGCTCGGCGTCCCGCTGCCGTGCACGGCCGTCGTCCAGGAGCTGTTCAACGCGATGAGAGTCAAGGGCAAGGGCGGCCTCGATCACTCGGGCGTGATCACACTTCTCGAGGAGCTGGCAGGGCTCCCGGCCCAGTCATGAGGGCGACGGTGGATCGGCCGGGGCTCGACAACCAGGGACGCACGCCGCTTATCAAGATCCGCCGCGTGCGCAAGGGCGACCTCGCAAAGGTCCGCGACGTCATCGAGCAGGCCTTCGGCGACTTCTTCGAGCGGCAGATGGGTACGCGGCCGCGCCAGGTCTTCGGCGGCGCCCAGTACGTCCATCACCGCTGGCTCATGGAGCCGTGGGGCTGCTTCGTCGCCGAGGAGGGTGACGGCAAGATCGTCGGCGCGGCGCTGGCGGTGATGTGGGGCACGGTCGGGCTGGTCGGCCCTGTCGCCGTGCTGACGAATTACCAGAACCAGGACATCGGCCAACAGCTGCTCACGGCCTGCCAGGGCTTCTTCAGCGAGAACAAGGCGACACTCGAAGGCGTATCGACCTACCCGTACAGCCCGAAGCACATCACCCTGTACCAAAAGTTCGGATACAAGCCCAAGGGGCTCGTGGTGATCGCCGCGAAGCCCATGGACCGGCGCGAGATCGTCCAGGCGACGCGGCCCCCCAGGCCGGGCCTCGCCGTGCGTCGCTATTCCTCGCTCGAGGAGGCCAGGAAGAAAGCCGCCATGCTCCGGGTGCGGCGCATCACCAACGGCATCTGGCGCGGCATGGACCTGGGCAAAGAGATTGAGATCGTCGACGGCCTGGCGCTCGGCGACACCCTGCTGCTGGAGAAGGGGCGCGACGTCATCGGCTTCGCCATCGTCCACATGCCCGGCGTCAGCGAGGCCCCGCACGGCAGCGTCTTCGTCAAGTTCCTCGCGGTCGACTCCCGGCAGCGCAAGCCCGAGAACCTGCACGCCCTGCTCGCGGCCGTCGAGGAGATGGCGCATGCGGCCCAGCTTCAGCGCGTGGTGGCGCCGGTCTATACGTACTACTGGACCGCGTACCAGACGCTACTCGAGCGCGGCTACCATCCGGACTTCACCATGGTCCGAATGAAGCGGGGCAAGCAGGAAGACTACGAGCACCCGGACGACCTGGTGCTCGACGACTGGCGCTAGCGCGTTGAGGCGGGTGATCCGCGGATGGGGCGCGATCCTGCGCGCCTGGGCGCTCTGCGCCGCGCTGCTCGCGCAGGATCCCGGGGCAGCGGGGGCGCATGCCATCATCCTCGAGTCCGAGCCCGCGGCAGGCACGAAGCTCGCCGAGCCGCCCGCGCGCATCTACCTCCGCTTCAACAGCAAGATCGAGAAGCGCCTCAGCCACGTTACGCTCACCGCCGCAGACGGCCGGCCGGTGCCCTTAGTCGTCAAGACCGACGGCAGCGAGAAGCCGGACCGGATCGTGCTGCCGCTCGGGTCGCTCCGCCCCGGCGCCTACGTGGTCCGCTACAAGGTTCTGGCGGCCGACGGTCACATCACCGAGGGCGCCCTGCGCTTCACCGTGCTCGAGCCGAAGTAGCGACGGACTTCTCCGATGCTCAAGGGCAGGGCGACGTCCGAGGGCACTGCGGCCTATCGCGCGGCCCAGGGCGCCGGGGCGGCGGACGACCACTTCCGCGAGTGGCGCGGGCTGTCGCTCTCCTCGGTCGGTATCGGGACCTACCTGGGCCCTGACGACGACGCCACGGACGCGCTGTACGAGGCCGCCGTCAAGCAGGCCGTCGCGTCGGGGATCAATGTCGTCGACTCCGCGGTCAACTATCGGCACCAGCGGAGCGAGCGCGCTGTTGGCCGGGCGCTCGGCCGCCTCGTGCGCGCCGGCAGCGCGGCGCGCGAGGGCGTCGTGGTCGCGACCAAGGGCGGCTTCCTGCCCTTCGACGGGCCCGCGCCGCCGGGGCTGCTGAGGTCCGGCGATCTTGTCGCCGGCTGCCACTGCATGACGCCGCGCTATCTGGAGGACCAGATCGAGCGCAGCCGGGTCAACCTCGACCTCGAGACCATCGACATCTACTACCTCCACAACCCGGAAACTCAGCTGGGCGAGCTGCCGCGGCGCGAGGTGACGCGCCGGCTCCGCGCGGCCTTCGAGTTCCTCGAGGGCGCGGCGCGCGACCGGAGGATCGGGCTCTACGGCACGGCGACCTGGAGCGGGTACCGCCAGCCGCAGTCGGCACGCGATTTCCTCTCGCTGCCGGATCTCGTCGCGCTGGCCGAGGAGGTCGGAGGGCCGGAGCACCGGTTCCGCGTGGTCCAGCTGCCGTACAACCTCGCCATGACCGAGGCCTTCACGCTTGCCAACCAGGGCGCCGGGCGCGAGCCCGTCCCGCTGCTCGAGTCGGCGCGCCGGCTCGACGTCTACGTCATGAGCTCCGCGTCGATCTACCAGGGCCAGCTCGCGAAGAACCTTCCGGCGGTGATCCCCCGGTTCCTCCCGGGCCTTGACACCGACGCGCAGCGGGCGCTGCAGTTCGTGCGCTCCACGCCAGGCGTGGGCACGGCGCTCGTGGGCATGAAGACTCTCGCCCACGTCGCCGAGGCCGCGCGCCTGTGCGCGGTGTCGCCCGTGCCCTGGTCGGAATTCCAGAAGTTCTTCGCGCCGGCATGACGGGTCGGGCGCGGGGAAAACGCTTGAAATTCCACCGTGGCTCGGCTAGGTTGGTACGTCGTCGCCGGAGCCGCATCGTCCGGCTGCCCGGCAGCGGATGACTCAACGCATGATCAAGAAGATCCATCACGTCGGCGTCGTGGTCGAGAGCCTGGCGCGCGCCAGCCGCTTCTGGCGGGACGCCTTGGGACTCCCGCTCGTCCGCGAGGCGGAAATCGCCGACCAGGGTGTGCGCGCTGCGCTCCTGGCCGCGGGTGACAGCGAGATCGAGCTGCTCGAGCCGACGCGCAGGGACACGGGCGTGGCGCGCTTCCTCGCCAAGCACGGCGAAGGGCTGCACCACGTCTGCCTCGAGACGCCGAACGTCGACACCGACCTCGGCACCCTCAAGGCCCAGAACGTGGCGCTGATCGACCAGACGCCGCGGCAGGGGCTGGCGGGGCGCATCGTCTTCCTCAGCCCGACCGCGTGCGCCGGCGTGCTGGTCGAGCTCGCGACGCCGCAGCATGATGATGTCCTCGCGGACTCACCCGTACGCTTCAAGCGTCTCGTCATCGGCTGTCGCGATCCGCAGGAGACGGGGAAGACCTTCCAGCAGCTCTTCGGGCTGCCCGAGGTCGCCGTCAACGACGGGCCGCGGAGCATGGTCGGCTGGTCCGGCGGCGGGACGCTGATGATGGTGCCGGCGGCAGAGGTGGGCGGCGCGCTCGGCATGGCGGCGCTCTCCATGGTCGCGCCCGAGATGGCGCCGCTCGTCCAGCGGCTGCAGAAGGTGGACGCCATGATGTTCTACGGGGCGAACGAGATCACGCTCAAGCCCGAGGCGGCGAACAGCGTCCACGTCCACATCTCCCGCTACCACTTCCCCTAGATCGGGGAGCTCTCCGTGACTCTCCAGGGCAAGGCTGCGCTGGTTACCGGCGGCGGCACCGGTCTCTACCGGGCCATCACGCTCGTCGACGGCGGGCTCCCGGCCTCGCGCCCCAAGGACAGATAGACGGACACAGCGCCGCGGCCGCGAGCCCTCGGCGACACGCTCTGGCTGGTGGGTCTCTGCGCGGCGCGGGCCACCGGCTCCACCATGTCCATGGCCTACCCGGCCGTGCTCTCCGTCGTTCAGAAGGAGTGGGGGCTGTCGGCGACGGCCGCGGGCTCCATCTCCTCCGCGTACCAGATCGGCACTGCCGTCGCGCTCGTCGTGGTATCCGCGCTCGCGGACTACATGAACCCGCGCGTGGTCTTCGTCGCCTCGGCGGGTCTGACCGCGGTGGTGTCGCTGCTGATCCCCGTCCTGGCCCAAGGGCACATCTCGGCGCTGCTCCTCTTCGGCGCCGTCGCCATCGCGGTCTCGGGCATCTACACGCCGGGCATCATGCTGCTCGCGGAGCGCTTCGAGCCTGCGCGCCGGGGGCGGGCGGTGGGTTGGTTCCTCGCCGCTTCCTCCATGGGCTACGTGATCGCGCTCGTGATCGGCGGCATCATGGTGGAGCGGGCGGGGTGGCGTGCGGCCCTGGGCGTGCTGGCGCTGGGGCCCTTGCTCTGCTTCGTCCTGTCGCTCGCGCTCTTCCGAGGGGAGCGCTCGCGTGCGCGGCGCGCGGGCCCGCGCCAGGGGTGGAGCCTCGACGCCGACCTCTCGGGCAACCGCCCCGCCCAGCTCATGATCGTGGGCTACGTCTTCCATTCGTGGGAGCTCCTCGGCATGTGGGCGTGGACGCCGGCCTTCGTCGCCGCGGCGTTGGTCGTCCAGGGCACGGGCGTCGAGCGCGCCGCGGGCCTCGGGGCGACGCTCTCGGCCCTCTTCCACGTCATGGGCATCGTCGCCTCGGCAGTCGGCGGCGCGCTGTCCGACCGCTGGGGCCGCACTGCCGTGATCGCGGCGATGATGCTCGTCAGCTCCGCCTGCTCCTTCAGCTTCGGCTGGATGCTGGCGGCGCCGCTGCTTCTCATCGTCGCCATCGGCAGTCTCTACGGCTTTTCCGCCCTCGGCGATTCGTCGGTATACTCGACCGGGATCACCGAGACGGTGAGGCCTGAGCGGCTGGGCTCGGCGCTCGCCGTGCGTTCCCTGTTGGGCTTCGGCGCCGGGGCCGTCGCGCCGCTCGTCTTCGGATGGGTGCTCGACCTCTACGGCGGGCGGAGCGCCTCAGTCGCCGGATGGGGCTGGGCCTTCTCGGTCCTGGGCGTGGGCGGCGTGCTCGGCCTGCTCTCGATGCTCTGGCTGCGCGCGCTGCCCGAGTCCCGCAGGCTCGCGGGCGGCAAGCGGTGAACCGCTAACCCAAGGAAGTTCGAGCCGAAACGCTGCCGAGCCGCCGGAGGTGCCTAAGCGGTGAGGCGAGGGCTGAAAAGGAGGCTCCATGGCCACGGTGCTCTTCATCGTCAAGGCGACCATCCCCCGGAAGAAGGAAGCCGCGTTCAACCGCTGGTACAACTACAAGCACTGCCCGCAGTTCCTGCGCTACCCCGGGGCGGTGAGCGCGCGGCGCTACAAGGCCATCATGGGCGAGGACAAGTTCCGCTACATGGCCGTCTACGAGGTCCAGGACGAGAAGACCTTCCGCGCGCTGATGAAGTCGGGCCACATGAAGGCGCTCAGGCGAGACTACGACCGCTGGTTCGGCAAGGTCTCGGAGCGGGCGCGCTTCGCGTACACACAGGTCTGGCCATAGCGCCTCCGCGGAGAGTACGCGGGCTCGGCGCGGGGCGCAGCACGCGGCGCAGCCTCGAGAAGGGCGGCACCGGGACAGGCGGCGCGCTCAACGAGATCCTCGGCGGCTGGCCCGGGGTGAAGATCACGCCCATGTTCGGGCGCTGGGGCTACTTCGTGGGGCCGCGCCTCTTCGCCTGCTTCCCGCTTCGGACCAAGGACACCGACCTCTGGATCCGGCTCACGGCGGAGGACCAGCGCCGCGCGGTGGATTCCGGCGTCTTCACGCCGCACCCGCGCCTGGGCGGGCAGGGGTGGGTCATCTGCCACGTCCAGGAGCTGCGGGACGCGGGGCGTGCGATGTCCTGGCTCAAGAAGAGCTACGAGAGGGCAAAGAAGATCGTCGAGCGGGAGGACCGGGAGGAGCCATGATCCTCGTCACGGGCTTCGAGCCCTTCGGCGGACATCCGTCCAACCCCTCCGAGGAGATCGCAAAGGCCGTGGACGGCCGCGTGGTCGGAGGCCTGCCCGTCCGCGCCGCGATCCTGCCGGTGCACCACGTCGAGGCCGGGATCGCGGCCCGGCGCCTCCTCCATGAGCACGATCCGCTGGCGGTGCTGCATGTGGGGCTAGCCGCAGGGCGGGCGCGGATCGCGCTCGAGCGGGTGGCCGTGAACATGATGGACTACGAGGTGGCCGACAATGCCGGCTACCAGGCGAGCGGCGAGCCCTGCGTGCCGGGCGGCCCGGCGGCCTATCTCGCAACGCTGCCGCTGGCGGCCATCCTCGAGGCACTCACGCGGGACGGCGTCCCCGCGTATCTCTCCAACACGGCCGGCACGTATCTCTGCAACCAGACGCTCTACGCCACACTCCACGCCGTGAGCGCTGCGTCGAGCGGGACGCTCGCCGGTTTCATGCACGTCCCGCTCTCGCCCGCGATGGTCGTCGCCTCGGGGCTCGACCAGCCGAGCATGGATCCCGCCATCGGCGTGCGCGCCGTCGAGGCGGCTCTGCGGGTAATCAGCGAACACCTCGCCGGCCGTCCGTCCTAGCGTAGTCCGGTCATAAGCTAACCGCGCGCTAGGCGGGCGGGGCCTGTCGTCGGGGGCGGGGGCTGCGCGGCCGGCTACGTCACCCTACGCTGGCGTGAATCGCAGCCCTGCGGGCTGCGGGCACTTGCGAAGGGGGAACGAAGCCGGCCGCGCAGCCCCCGCCCCCGACGCCACCCGCCCGGTCTTGGTCCGCTCGCCGTGGACAGCGCGGACTAGAGTTTGTCGGCGGTTGGGGGAGCTTGGGCCCTTAGCGGCGCCAACGCGAGAAAGCCCAGCCCCGTCCACGCGGCTTCGCGCACGCGGCGTATCAGCGTGAAGGACAGCCCCGCGGGCGCGCCCAGCCCGAGCGCGGCGAAGATCGCCACGTGTCCCGCCTCGAGGGCGCCCAGGTAGCCCGGCACGAGGAAGGCCGCAAAGCGGATGCCGCTGCTGAAGGCCTCGATGGCGGTGGCTTCGGCGAGCGAGACCGGCAGCCCGATCCAGCGCAGGATGAGCCAGGGCTCGAGCGCGCCGATGAGCCACGCCAGGAAGTGGAAGAGGATCGACAGCGCCAGGCGCTTGGGCTCGCGGCGGTAGAAGTGGGCCAGCTCGTCGTTGACCTGGGTGACCGATTCGAGGCGACTGCCCGAGAGCCATCCGAGCTTCTGGAGCCACCGCGTGCTGCCGCGGAGGGCTCCGCCGGCCTGGACGGCGACGAAGCCGCCTACGGCCAGCACCTGGACCACGAGCAGCCACTCCATGCCGCGGACGACGAGGGAGTCAGACGGCAGGGCCGCGTGGGCCGCGACGAGCCCGACCACGACGAAGAGCGCCTGCCCGATGGTGATGGTCGTCTTGGCGACGATCACGGACGGCAGGCCCTCGGTGAGCGGCGCCCACGGTCTCACGAGCCAGGCCTTGACGGCCTCGCCGCCCATCGAGGCCGTGGGTGTCGTGAGGTTGAAGGCCTCGCCCGCGAGGCGGGAGGCCAGCAGCGCCCTGAACGGCACCGTGTCGCGGCGGAAGGCGTAGCGCCACCCGAGCGTGTCGAGGAGCGTGGTGAGTCCGAAGGGGAAGACGAGGATGATCAGGAGCCGCCACGACAGATCCGCGAAGGCTTGGACGACCGCGCCGGGGCCGATGGTGGCGAGCAGCCACACGAAGAGCGCGGCGCCGCAGACGAGCAGGCCCAGGCGAACCAGCCGCATCAGGAGGCGGACACCTGGGCCTGCTTCGCCTTGGCCTCGATGCGGTCGATCCTGACGAGCGGGACCAGCAGCCACGCCGCCGCGGTGAACGTCGTCGAGATCAGGACGAGCGGGGTGAAGCCGAAGGAATCGTAGAGCCGGCCCCCGACATTCTGCGAGATCTGGCTGCCGCCGTTGTAGACGGACATGAGGAGCGAGAAGAAGGTCGCCTCGACGCGGCGTGGGCACGACTTGGCCGCCAGGTCGAGGAAGGCGAGCTGGGTGATCATGCCCACGCAGCCGAAGACGACGTCGATGATGATGGCCGAGACGGGGCCGCGGTACACGAGATAGGCCAGCGTCCCGATGACGGCGGCGCCGATGGAGAAGTTGATGAGCCGCGTGAGCGGCACCCGGCGCGACAGCGGCGCGTAGATGAAGGCTCCGGCGACGCTCCCCACCGCCGCGATCGCCGCCAGGTGGCCGATGAACTGCTGAGAGAAGTGCAGGTGGTCGGTCTGGTAGTAGAGCATCGCCGGCCCGAAGGACGGGCTGAAGGTCCAGAAGAGAAGGAAGCCTCCGACCACCCAGACCTCTCGCTCGCGCAAGGCGTCCCGGATGGCGGCCCAGGTGGTCGCGAAGGCCTCGCGGTCCGCCCGCGCGGGGGCTTCGCGGACGAAGAAGGCGGCCATCAGGAGCGAGACCAGAGGAAAGCAGGCGGCGAGGAAGAAGGCGGCGTGCAGGCGCCGGTGCTCGGCGAGGTACCCGCCGAGCTCGCCCACGAGGATGGACGCGGTCGTGATGGCGCCCCACTGGACGGATTGGAAGGCGCCCGTCAAACCCATGGGCTTGCCGTTCTCGACCATCAGCGCGTCCACCAGCACGTCGGTGAAGGCGAGCCCCAGCGCCATCAGCGTGACGAACGCCGCCATCCGCCAGTACGCGTGATCTCCCGTCACGCCGAGGAACAGCCCGGCTGCGGCCGCCGTCGCCGATGTGAACAAGAGGTAGCTTTTCCGGCGGTAGCCGAAGAGCGGCACGAAGTCGGACAGGAGACCGTAGACGGGCTTGATCAGCCACGGCACCGTGGTGATGGCGAAAAAGCCGGCGACCTGTCCCGCCGACAGGCCTCCGTCCTTCAGCGAGATCGTGATGGTCTGGTTCGGCAGGTACCACATGCCTTGGGCAAAGTAGACGATGCCGAAGAGCACGGCCAGGCGCTTGGCGTCCGGCGTCTGGAACGGGTGCAGCGCCTTGAGCCGGGCGAGCATTTGAGCACTATACAACGTGTGCTACTCTGTTGCGTCATGCATGAAATTCGGAAGTCGGTTTGCCCCCACGATTGCCCGTCCCAGTGCGCCCTCGTCGTCACTGTGGACGACGGCCGCGTCACCGACGTCGGCGGCGATCCCGCGCACCCTTTCACGCGCGGCGTGGTCTGCGGCAAAGTTCACGACTACGCCGAGCGGGTCTACGCCCCGACGCGAGTGCTGACGCCGCTCAGGCGCGTCGGGACCAAGGGCGAGGGGCGTTTCGAGCCCATCGGCTGGGATGCCGCGATCGACCTGATCGCGCGCCGGTGGCGGGGCGTGATCTCGCAGTGGGGCGGGGAAGCCATCCTGCCGTTCTCCTACGGCGGCACGCTGGGGCTCCTCCAGTACTGGGCCGGGCACCCGCTCTTCCACGCACTGGGCGCCTCGCAGCTCGACCGCACGATCTGCGTCACGACCGCGTACGCCGGATGGACGGCCACGCTCGGCACTGTCGCCGGCAGCGACGCCGAGCAGATGGTCGGTTCCGACCTGGTTGTCCTGTGGGGCATCAACGCGAGCTACACGCACATCAACCTCATGTCGCTCGTGAAGCGGGCGCGGAAGCGCGGCGCCTTCATCGTGTGCATCGATCCCTACCGGACGCAGACCGCGAAGACGGCGGACCTCTATCTCCAGCCTCGGCCGGGCACGGACGGCGCGCTGGCACTGGGGATGATGCACGTGCTCATCGAAGAGGGCTTGGTGGACCACGAGTATATCCACCGCGCCACGCTCGGCTACGGGCCGCTCGCGCAGCACGTCAAGCAGTACGACCCGGAGCGCGTCGCCGCGATCACGGGGCTCACGCCGGAGGCGATCGTGAGCTTCGCGCGCCGCTACGGGGCGACGAAGGCGTCGTTCCTGCGCGTGGGGATCGGGCTCTCTCGGCACGACAACGGCGGCGGCACCTGCCGCGCGATCGCGTGCCTGCCGGCGCTCACGGGCGCGTATGCGCATCCCTCGGGCGGGGCGCTCCTGTCCTCCACGCGCTCTTTCGGGCTCGACCTGTCCGCCCTCGAGCGGCGCGACCTCATGCCCGCGCGCCTACCCAGGACGATCAATATGATCCGTTTGGGGCAGGCGCTGACCGACCCCGGCATGAGCCCGCCTGTCAAAGCGCTCTACGTCTACAACTCGAACCCCGCTTCGGTCGTGCCGAACCAGGAGCTGGTGCTGCGCGGCCTCGCCCGCGGGGACCTCTTCACGGTCGTCCACGAGCAGCACCTGACCGACACGACGGACTACGCCGACATCGTGCTGCCCGCCACGACGTCGATGGAGCACGTGGACCTGTACAAGTCCTTCGGCCACCTCTACCTTCAGCTGGCCGAGCCGGTCATCGAGCCGGCCGGGGAGTCGCGCTCCAACTGGCGCGTGGTCCGGCTGCTCGCTCGCGCGATGGGGTTCGCCGACCCGCACTTCTCCAAGGACGAGCCCGCTCTCATCCGGGAGGCGCTGGCGTCCGGCGACCTTTCGGTCGCGGGCATCACGTACGAGCGGTTGAAGGCGGAGCGGTCGGTGCGCCTCAGCGTCGGCCGGCCGTACCTGCCGTTCGCCGTCGGCGCGCCGACGCCCTCGGGCAAGGTCGAGTTCGTCTCCGAGTCGATGGCTCGAGCGGGCCTGCCGTCGCTGCCGACGTACGTGCCGCTCGTCGAGGGGCCCGAGAACGAGGCCGCGGCGCGGCGCTACCCGCTCCAGTGCATCGTGCCGCCCAACCGCTTCTTCCTGAACTCGTCCTTCAGCCAGTCGGACAAGCTGAGGCGCCGCCAGCGGGGCGCCTCGGTGTTCCTCCATCCCGAGGATGCCCGCCCGCGCGGAATCGCGGACGGAGATGCCGTGATGGTGCGGAGCGCCCGAGGTGAGGCGCGGTTCACCGCGACGCTCACGGACGACACCCGCCCCGGCCTCGCCGTCATCGAGGGCATCTGGTGGTCCAAGCACCAGGCGGGCGGTCGCGGCGTCAACGTGATCACCGACGACCGGCTCGCGGACATGGGCGGGGGGCCGGCGCTGCACTCGAACCTGGTCCAGGTCGCCAGGCTGTAGACCGCCAACCACGGAGCACAGGAGTGTCCCCCACAGGAGCGTCCCAATGACTCCGACGAGCGCGACGACGCGTGTCCGTTTCGCCCCGGTGGAGGGCGCGGCCCAGCTCTTCACCGCGGACTTCTGCGAGTATCTCTGCACGGTGCACGATGACTTCACGCCGCGCGTGCATGCGCTCCGCCGCCAGCGCGATGCGGTGCTCAGGCGCGCGCTCGAGCAGGGGACGCTGCCCGGGCCTCAGCCGGTTTCCGCCGCCACGACGGGCGACTGGAAGGTGCCGCCGGTGCCTGAAGACCTCAGACGCCCCGGCATCGAGATTTCCGGGCCCTGCTCGATCACGAGCATGTTCATCAACGCGCTCAACCCCGGTCCCGAGGGCGAGCGCGCCGAGGGCGACCTCGACGACGACGAGGATTCCGGCGGACACCGGCTCGTGGACACGGTGCGGGCGGCGCAGAACCGGCTGGCGGCGGTCAACCGCGAGCTGGCCTACACGGACGCGGCGCGCGGCAAGGAGTACCGCATCGCGCCCGGCGAGCTGCCGTTCTTCATGCACCGCGACCGGGGGCTCCACCTCGACGAGCACGACGTCACCGTGGACGGTCGGCCCGTGCCGGCGGCCATCCTCGGCACGGCGCTGACGCTCTTCTACGCGGGGCGCGCCCAGGCGGGGCGCGGACAAGGCATCTACTTCTACCTGCCCAAGGTCGAGACCGTGGAGGAGGTCGCCTGGTATCGTGATGTCTTCGACGCGAGCCGCCGGCATCTGCCGTCCCTCAAGGACGCGGTCATCCGCGGCATCCCGCTGGTCGAGTCGCTGCCGGCCGTCTACCTGATGGAGGAGATGCTCTACGCCCTCGGTTCCTACGCCGCCGGCCTCAATGCCGCGCGCTGGGACCTCAAGGCCTCGATCTTCGAGTTCATCATGGCCGACCCGGCGTCGGTCTGGCCGGACCGCTTCGGCGTGGATATCAAAACCACGCCCTTCCTCGCCAATATCTTCCGGAGGCTGGTGGCGATCTGCCTCAAGCGAGGGGCGGTGCCCATCGGCGGCATGGCGACGGCCCTGCCGAGCAATGACCCTGAGGTCAACCGGGCCGCCGGGGAGGCGATCCGCGCCGACAAGGAGTGGGAGGCCAAGCAGGGCTTCATCCGCGCGTGGGTCGCGCATATCTTCCACATGAAGACTGCGGGCGATCCCTTCAAGCGCCTCGTCCTCTCCGGCTGGAACCCGAGCCCCGAGATGGCGAATCCCGACAACTACCCCGTCAAGATCGAGGTGCCGGCCGGGCCCGTCACGGTCGAGGGGACGCGGCGCAACGCGCGCATGCTGATCGAGTACGTCGAGGGCTGGCTCGGCGGCCGCGGCGCGAAGGGCATCGACAGCCTAGCGGGCAGGCCGGGCATCCATCCGGCGCTGATGGAAGATCTCGCCACCGGCCGCATGTCGGTGGCCCAGATCGCCCAGCGCATCCGGCACCACGCGAAGGACTCGACCGATCCGTCGCAGGTCCACGACTTTCCGATGGTGAAGCGGATCCTGAAGGAAGAGGTCCAGGACATCCTCTACTTGTCGCTGAGTAAGGACGTGGAGACCGGGGTACGCTACCGCAAGGCGGTCAAGATCGCCATGCGCTGGATCAAGAACTACACCGAGCTCGACTTCCGGAGCTTCGGCTCCTACACCCACGCCGACCTGGAGCACATCGCAGCCGCCCCCGACGCGTTCTAGCAGGCGGCTGCCGGCTAAGCGGCGGAGGAGCGGGCGACCACAGGGGCCGCCGTGGCCGCGGCGGGCCGGGCGATCAATCGAAGGATGACCGGCAGGACCACCAGCGAGGCGAGCAGGGCACAGAAGGCTCCGATCGTCAGCAGGAGACCCAGCCCGAAGATGCCCTGATGCCGGGCGATCATCAGGCTGCCGAAGCCGACCATCGTTGTCACACCGTTGAGCGCCACCGCCATGATCGTGCTGCGCGCGATCAGCGGACCGCCGTGGTCGCGCCCCTCGAGGTAGCGGACGATCACGTTGAGCCCGAACTCGGCTGACGCGCCGACGATGAGCGGCAGGCCCCAGACATTGGCCATGGTGAACTGCAGGTGGAAGACACGCATCAGGCCGATCGTCCAGAGGAGTGCCAGCACCAGCGGGAGGAGCGCCAGCAGGGTCTCCTTCACCCGGCGGATCAACAGCGCGGAGAGCAGCCCCACGAGGATGAACGCGTACGCGGTGCCCTGGAAGTACGCCCGCTCCATGTAGCCGATGGCCTCGTAGGTGATGATGGGCGCCCCCGTCACGTCCGGGTCCACCGATCTGAGCTCGCGCACGAACTGCCGCGCGCCCTCGCGCTCCCAGATGTCCACCTTCGGGTGGATCTGCAGCAGGAAGTCGCCGCGCTTGCCGATGAACTTGCGCCGGAGCTCGTCGGGCACGTCCGCGAGACCGATCTGTCGAGGGTTCAGGTTGCGCTGCAGATCGAAGAAGTTGGTGATGAAGTCGCCGTAGAGCTGGGACTGCAGGTGGGTCAGCGCGGGCTCCGAGACCTCGCGGCTGGTCGACTGGAGCGCCGTGATCAGGGCCATCGTCCGGGTCCGTAACTGCTTGAGGTCATCCGGCAGCTTGTCCCCCGCCTCCGCGGCGAAGATGTCCAGCCGTCGCTTGAGCTCGCCGAGCGCCCGCGTCAGCCGGTCGAGATCAACCGGGCTCGAGCGGCCGACGCGCACCGGGGCGACGATAGGCGCGAAGGTCCGCACGATCGCGATCTTCTCCTTCTGGTTATCGGGGATGACGCGAAGAACCGAGTCCACCTCGGACACCGACGGGAGGTTCTCGAAGGCCTCCTGCTTCCGGCGGAGCTCCTCGAGAGTCGTGGCCGAGGCCAGGCCGTTGAAGCCCGAGCGCCCGGTGTTGGCGAGGATGCGCTTCTCCCAGATCACGGACTCCGTGCCCTTGGGCTGGAGGTTCAGCAGGTTGTAGTCGAAGCCGACGTACGGAAGGGCCCAGAGCGAGGCGGCCGTCGCGACCCCGGCGATCGTGAGCACCGCCTTTGGGTAGCGCGTCAGGCGGTCGAGCACAGGAACGTGCATGCGCTCGAGCGCGTGCGCCCGCGGCGCCTGGTTGCGGGGCCGGTCGGCGTGGCGGCGGTCCACCACGACCACGAGCGCCGGGAACAGCGTCATCATGCCGAGCCACGCCATCAGGATGGCGGTGCCGGCGATGAAGCCCAGCTCCTGGATGCCGCGGAAATCGGTCAGCATGAGGACGTAGAAGGTGCCACCGGCCGTCAGCGCGCCGATGAGCATGCCGGGCCCCGCCCGCGCGGCGGTCAGCTCGATCGCCTCCTTGAGGTTGCGCCCGAGGAAGATCTCCTCCTCGTAGCGGAACAGGAAGTAGATGCCGTAGTCGATCCCGATGCCGATGACGATGGAGATGAACATGACCGAGAAGATGGTCAGGTGCCCGACCGTCAGCGTGATGATCCCCATGGACCAGGCGAGCGTCACCGCCAGCACAGCCAGCATCAGGAGGGGCTTGCCGGCCCGCCAGAAGGCCAGCAGTATCACGAGGAGCATCAGCCCGAAGGCGAGCACGGTCGCGACGCTGCTGTCGTGGAAGGCCGCCGTCATCTCGTCGTTGGACAGGGCCGGGCCGCCGGTCACTCCAGCCTGCACGGTGGGGAACGCCGGCTTGAGGTCCGCGATGACGCTGCGGATGATCTCGATGGCCCGGCGGTCGCTCATGAAGCTGCCCTTCTCGCTCTCCGGCGTTTCCACGAGCACGAACAGCAGGCTCTTGTCGTCCGAGAGGAAATAGCCCGCGTCGGCGGGGCGCTCGCTCAGGGAGAAGAGCGTGCCCCACGGCGAGCGGTAGGGCGTCGGGTGCTCGAGACGCCCGGCGATCTGATCGAGCACCAGGCGCAGGAAGCGCGTGTCCTCCCCGCTGCCCTGGCCGATCCCGAGGTCGAACAGGTTCGAGACGAAGGCCGAGGCCATTGCCGCGTTGGCGCCCTCGATCAGCCGCGCCAGGCTTGGGTCGCCGGCGAAGCTCTCCATGAACTCCTGGTGGTCGAAGATCCTGTCGCGGATCTCCTTGAGCTGCCTCTCCGGGAGATAGAGGAGATGGCGGCCTTCGAAGCGCTTCGGATCCACGCGGTACGCCACTCGCGGGAACTTGAGCGGTGACGCGCGAAGCTCCTGGACGAGGCGCGCGGCGTAGTCCTTGGCCGCTTCGAAGGTGCGCGCCTCGATGACGATGACGATGTCCTCGAGCTCGCCGAACTCCCGCGCGTACTGGTTGTAGCGCACGACGTAGCCGGCGTCCTTGGGCAGGAGGTCCCGGCCGGAGGTCTTGAAGCTGAGCGCGTGGAGCGTGTAGGTGACGCCGGCGACGGCCAGGATGAGCGAGAGGAGCGTCGTAAGGAGCGGCCGGCGGCAGGAGAGCCGGACCAGGCGGCGTAGCAGACGTCCCGTTCTCGAGATGGCGATCATGGCATGGTAGCGGGGCGACTATCCCAGTTTACCATCGGATTCCCGACTTGGCGGATTCCCGACTTGGCGGAGCCCTGCGCGGGCCGTGGCCCGCCGAGCGGAGCGGGCTAGACGCCGCCGTCGATGAAGCGCTCGAGCTTGACGCGGGCCGTCTCGTCCGACCACTGCTCGGGCGGAGACTTCATCAGGTAGGCCGACGGCGCGAAGAGCGCGCCCTTGAGGCCGCGGTCCATGGCGATCTTGCAGGAGCGGATCGCGTCGATGACGACCCCGGCCGAGTTGGGCGAGTCCCACACCTCGAGCTTGAGCTCGACGTTGATGGGCTGGTCGCCGAAGGAGCGACCCTCGAGCCGGATGTGCGCCCACTTGCGGTCCTGGAGCCACGGTACATAGTCGCTCGGCCCGATGTGGATGTCGTCGTCCATCATGTCGTGGGCGAGCTGCGAGCGGACCGCGTCGGTCTTGGAGATCTTCTTGGAGGCCAGGCGCGAGCGCTCGAGCATGTTCAAAAAGTCGGTGTTGCCGCCCACGTTGAGCTGGCTCGTGTGCTCCATCCGCACGCCGCGGTCCATGAAGAGCTTGGTCAGCACCCGGTGGATGATGGTCGCGCCCACCTGCGACTTGACGTCGTCGCCCACGATCGGCAGGCCGTGCTCCTCGAAGCGGCGCCGCCAGTACTCCTCGCGCGCGATGAAGACCGGGATGCAGTTGACGAAGCCGCAGCCGGCGTCGAGCACCTGCTCCACGTACCACTTGGTGGCCATCTCGCTGCCGACGGGCAGGTAGTTGACCACCACATCGGTGCGCGTCTCGCGCAGGATGCCCGCGATGTCCACCGTGGGGCCGGGCGCCTTCGTGATCACCTGGGACAGGTAGTGGCCCAGGCCGTCATGCGTCATCCCGCGCTGGACGGGCACCCCGAGATGCGGCACCTCGCCGAAGCGCACGGTGTTGTTGGGCTTGGCCCAGATGGCCTCGGAGAGATCACGGCCGACCTTGTTGACATCCACGTCGAACGCCGCGGAGAACTCGATGTCGCCGACGTGGTACCCGGCGAGGCGGGGCCGCATGAGGCCCGGGATGAAACCGTCGTCCGGGGCGTTCTTGTAGAAATGGACTCCCTGGACGAGCGCCGAGGCGCAGTTGCCGACTCCGACGATGGCGACGCGTACCGATCCCACGTGGACCTCCCAGACGGTCGTTAATGAGGACGGGCCATATTACCACAGCGTCAGGCGCCTCCGGAACCTCCCGCGGGGCTCGACCCGCCGACCGCTGGGCCCTCGGGCCGCGACTTGAAGGCTGCCAGCGCTCCGAGCCCTATCAGCGCCCACGTCGCCTCGCGTAGTCGGCGAACGAGGGAGAAGGAAAGTCCCGCCGCTCCCGGCAGCCCGAAGGCGGCGAAGACGGCGACGTTGCCGCCCTCGAGCGCGCCGAGCGAGCCCGGAATCATGAAGGTCGCGAACCTGACGGCACAGCCGACGGCTTCGAGGACGAGCGCGGTTGCGAGGCTCACCGGGATGTCTGCCAGCGTCAACACCACGTAGATCTCGAGGCCGCCGACGGCCCAGCCGAGCATGTGGAGCAGCGCGGACAGCAGTACTCGGGCGCGCCGCTCCCGGTACAGGCGGGCGAGCCGTCCGTCCACCTCGCGAAGCAGCTCCTGGTGGCTCTCGGCCCGTCCCACACCCAGCCGGTGGAGGATGCGGCCCGCCCCGGCGATGCCTCCACGGATCTGCACCATGGCGAACCCGCCCACTCCGACGATCTCGACAGCGAGCAGAGCGGCCATCGCGATGGTCACCGTCCTCGACGGCTCGAGGGCCAGGAGCGCCACGCCGAGACCGGCCGCCAGGAAGGCGGCCTGGCCCATGACCATGGTGGTCTTGTCCACGACCACGGAGGCAAGCCCCTCGTCGAGCGGAAGCCGGTCGCGCACGAGGTAGGCCTTGAGCGGCTCGCCGCCGACCGAGGCCGTCGGCGTTAGGAGATTTACCGCTTCCCCCGCCAGGCGCACCGCGGCGAGCGTCCCCCACGGGACGCGGCACTTGGGGAGGAGCACGCGCCAGCCGAGCGTGTCGAGGACGACGGCCACGCAGAACGGGAAGAGCACGACCAGCCCGAGCCGCCAGGACAGGGTGTGGATGGCTTCCCACACAGCCGCCGGTCCGAGATCCCAGACGAGCCACACGACGACCGCGAGGCCGACCGCAAGGAGCAGCGGCCGCAGCAGCCTGACGCTCACGGGCTCCCGATGGCGCGACGGAAACGGTCGCGGATCTCCTCGGGGGCGTAGGGGATGCGTGGCGCCGGGTGCTCTTCGGCGTTGACGCGGACGAGGATGAAGCTCGGGCCGTCGGCCTCGAGCGCTCCGCGAAGCGCGCTCTCGACCCCGGCCGTCGAGTCGACGGACTCGGCCCGCGCATAGCCGCACGCCGCCGCCACGGCGGCGAGGTCGACGCCGCGCGACGGCGACAGCTGCCCGCCCGTCGAACCGTAGACGCCGTTGTCGAAGACGACGTGGACGAAGTTGGCGGGGCGGCCGCGGCCGATCGCCGGTCCACCGCCGACCATGGGCAGAATGCCCAGGTTCATGAGGAGATTGCCGTCGCCGTCGAAGACCACGGTGCGCCGCTCCGGGCGGGCCAGCGCGAGCCCCAGAGCGATGGACGAGGCGAGCCCCATGGAGCCGATCATGTAGAAGTTCTCCGGCCGGTCGCGCACGGCGAAGGACTCGCGGCAGACGTAGCCGTTGGCGTGGACGACGGGCTCGCTTCCGAGAGCCCCGACGGCGGCGCGGAGCGCTTCGAAGCGGGACAGCGAGGAGGGCAAGGCCGACGGCGGCGCTGTCGTGACGGGGGCCTGGGGCGTGACGGGCGCCGGCGCCGCCGGCTCCGGGGTGTCTGCCTCCAGCACGCGCGGCGGGAGCAGGAGGGCCACGGGCTGGCTCGAGCGCAGGGCTAGGGCGCGGGCCCAGGCGAGGTCGGCTTCCTCGCTCCCGCGCGCGAGCACACGGTGCGGCACGCCCATGAGGTCGAGGAGGGGCCGGGTGATCTCGCCCATCACGATGTGCTCAGGAGCGTCCTTCCCCTCGAAGCCGCGCCAGGTCATGAGCAGGAGCGCCGGCAGCCGGTAGAGCAGCGAGAGCGAGACGAGCGCGTTCGCGCTCGTGCCGAGCCCTGAATTCTGCATGATCACGGCCGGCACGCGGCCGCCGAGCCAGGCGCCAGCGGCGAGCCCGAGTGCAACGTCCTCGCGGACAGCCGGGACATAGGGTGTCCGGCGGCCGCGCGGCCGGCGCTCGAGCGCCGCGATGACGCCCTCGGCGAGCGAGCAGGGGACGCCGGTGAAGAAGTCGAAGCCCTGTGCGTCGAGGAGATCGGCGAATTGGTGGCCGGTCATGGCTGCGGCCTGGGCGGCCGGGGCGCCGCGCCGGCCCCACGGAAACTGGGAGCCGGCGCGGCGGGCGGCGCCCTAGTTCTGGACCTTCTTCTTCCGGCCGCTTTCCTCGAGGAACTCGGTCTGCTTGGTCTTCATGCGATCGACGAGCGTGTTGTAGCCGCTCGTCTGGATGATCTTGTTGAATTGGGTGCGGTAGTTCGACACGAGGCTGATGCCCTCGATGTTGACGTCGTAGATCATCCAGTTCTCGCCCCGCCGGAAGAGCCGGTAGTCGACGGGCACCTCCGTGCCGTTCTTGGTGATGATCTTGGTGCTCACGGTGGCGAGATCGCCATCCACGCGCTCGCCGCTGAAGATGATCTTCTCGCCGCCGTACAGCTCGATCTTGGAGATGTACGAGCGCTCGAGGAGATCGCCGAAGAGCCCGACGAACTCGGTCCGCTGCGCCTCGGTCAGGGGCTGCCAGTAGCGGCCCAGCGACCGGCGGGCGATTTCGGCGAAGTCGAAGATCTCGTTGGCGATCTTGCGGACCGCGCTGCGCCGCTCGCCGGCCTTGCCGTCGCCCTTGAGCGCGGGGCTATCGAGCGTGCTGACGACGCGGTCGATGGCGCCCTTGAGCTGCTCCTGGGCCGTGGCGGCAAAGCCGCCCTGGGCCGTTGACAAAATGAGGAGGCCCGCGAGCGCGACTCCCCACGCCGGCGCAGGCCGGCAGGCCAGCGCGAGCCGGCACAAATGACGACCAATCATTGCTGATCCTCCACTGATTCTGGGCGCTGGTTCGGGGCTCATTAGACTTTCCCGAAGACGTATTTCGACAGCAGCTCTTCGAGATCGATGGGCGGCTCCACTTCGGTGATCTTGCCGTTGGGCTTGATGATCCGCTCCGATCCGCCGGGGCTGATCTGGAGAAACTTCTCGCCGATGAGCCCGCGGGTCTTGATGGACGCGATCGAGTCCTCCGTGAGCTTGATGCCGTTCCGGATGGACATGACCACGCGGGCCTGGTAGTTCGCCAGCTGGATCGAAGTCACCCGGCCGACCTCCACGCCCGCAATCTCGATGCTCGACCCATTCTTGAGGCCGGCGGTCGTGGGGAAATCCGCGGTCACCGTATAGCTCTCGCCTCTGAAGAAATCGACTTTCCCGAGTCTAACCGAAAGCCAACCCAAGGCCAAAATTCCCAGCAGGACGAATACCCCGACGGCCAGATCCAGCGCCGAACGTTTCATGCGGCTTCCCCCTTCGTTTCACGCGACATGGTTGGCGCCCTCGACCGCTCCGTGGATGAACTGCTGCACGATCGGGTTCGTCGAGTTCTGGATGTTGCGAGCATCCCCGGTCTCGATGATCACGCCCTCGTGCAGCATGGCCACGCGGTCGGCGATCTCGAAGATCTCCGGGATCTCGTGACTGACCATGATTGCCGTGAATCGGAATTTGCGGTGCAGATCCTGGATCAGGTGGTGGATGGTGTTGACGAGGATCGGGTCGAGGCCCGTCGTGGGCTCGTCGAAGAAGACGATTTCGGGCTCGGTCACGAGGGCCCGCGCGATGGCGACCCGCTTGCGCATGCCGCCCGAGATCTCGGCCGGGTTCTTGTGGCCCATGTCCACGAGCCCGACCTGGACGAGCTTCTCCTCGACGCGCTGGGCGATGTCGCCGGCGCCCAGGTTCGTCTTCTCGCGCAGCGGGAAGGCGACGTTGTCGAACACCGACATCGAGTCGAAGAGCGCCCCGCCCTGGAAGACGACGCCGTAGCGCCGGCGCACCGCCTCGAGCGCGGCGCCCCGGAGCCGGGTGATGTCCGTCCCGTCGACGAGGACGGCGCCCGCGTCCGGGCGCAGGAGCCCCAGCAGGTGCTTGAGCAGGACCGACTTGCCCCCGCCGCTCCGGCCGATGATGATCATGATCTCGCCGGTGGCGACGTCAAGGTCCACGCCCTGCAGCACAGGCTGCCGGCCGAAGAATTTCTGCAGGCCCTGGATGCGGATCACGGCAGCACCGAGCCCAGGAAGTAGTTGAAGACGAGGATCAGCACGCAGGAGAGGACGACCGCCTCCGTCGTCGCACGCGACACGCCCTCGGCGCCGTGGCCGCAGTGAAAGCCCTTGTACGTGCACACCCAGGGCACGAGGGCGCCAAAGCAGAGCGACTTCCAGAAGCCGACCCAGACATCGTTCATTTCGGCGAAGGCCTGCATCTGGCCGAAGTAGGTGCCGGGCGACATGCCCAGCAGGATGACGGCGACCAGGTAGCCGCCGTAGATGCCGGCGACGTCGAAGATCGCCGTGAGCATCGGGAAGGTGATGATCCCCGCCAGAATCGCCGGCACCACGAGGTAGCGCATCGGGTTGAGCGCCATGACCATGAGCGCGTCGATCTGCTCCGTGATCCGCATGATGCCCAGCTCGGCGGTCAGCGCCGAGCCGGCCAGGCCCGTGACGAAGACCGCGGTCAGCACGGGCCCGAGCTCCCGCACGAGGGCGATGCCCACGGCCGGTCCCACGAAGGCCTCGGAGCCTACCCGCTGCAGCGTGAGGAAGACCTGGAGGCCCAGCGCCATGCCGGTGAAGGCGCCGGTGAGGAGCACGATGGTGAGCGACTTGAAGCCGATGAAATACACACGCGCGGTCAGGCGGCCGAGCTTGAGCGGCGGGATGAAGACCAGCGCCACCGCCTGGCCGAGGAAGCGGCCGAAGCGGCCGAGCGACTCGACGAGGTAGAGTGCGACACGTCCCAGCGCCTCAACCCAGCGCGCCGGCAGAGGCCAGGTGTCAGGGCCGGCCGACCCGTCCGTCACGCGGTCGCGCTCCGGTACACGCCCAGCGCCCAGAGCGGGAAGTACTTCGCGTACAGGTGGTACTTGAGGTAGAAGACCCGCGGGAAGCCCGTGCCGTTCCAGAGCGGGTCTTCCCAGGTGCCGTCGGCGTTCTGCCGGTCGATCAGGTAGCGGATGCCCTTCTCGACAGCCGGCCCCTCGATGCGCCCGGCGGCGAAGAGGGCCAGGAGCGCCCAGGCCGCCTGGCTCGGCAACGACTCGCCGCGGCCGGCCAGATCGTCGTCCTCGTAGGAGGCGAGGGTCTCGCCCCAGCCGCCGTCGGCGTTCTGCCGCGTCTCGAGCCAGGCGACGGCCCGCTGGATGTAGTCCCTGGAGCAGTCCTCGCCGATGGCGCCCAGGCCGCGCAGCACCGACCACGTGCCGTAGACGTAGTTGACGCCCCAGCGGCCGTACCAGGCCCCCGTCTCGTGCTGGGTCTTCCGGATGAAGCCGAGCGCCCGCTGGGCCGCAGGGTGCTCGAGCCCGTGGCCGAGGGTGCCGAGCAGCTCGAGGCCGCGGCCCGTCAGGTCCTCGGTCGAGGGATCGAGGAGGGCGCCGTGGTCGGCGAACGGGATGTTGTTGAAGATGAGCCGGTCGTTGTCGGCGTCGAAGGAGCCCCAGCCGCCGTCGCCGCCCTGCATGCCGAGGAACCAGGTCAGGCCCCGGTCGATGCAGCGCGCCTTGCGCTCGGGGTCGAGCCCGTGCGTCTTGGCCAGCGCCATCATGACCATGGCCGAATCGTCAAGGTCGGGATAGAAGTCGTTGTCGTATTGGAAGGGCCAGCCGCCAGGCGGCACGTGGGGCCGCTTGGCCTGCCAATCGCCCGGCACCATGATCTGCTTGTTCATCATCCACTCGCCGGCCCGCACGAGCTGCGGGTGATCCGCGGGCAGCCCCGACTCGATGAGCGCGTTGACCGCGAGCGAGGTGTCCCAGACGGGCGACACGCACGGCTGGTAGTGGAGCGCGTCCCGGGTTTCCACCCCCAGGTTCTCGATCTCCTTGACCTGGCCGCGGATCAGCGGATGGTCGTCCGAGTAGCCCAGCGTACGGAGGGCCAGGACCGCGTTCGTCATGGCCGGGAAGATGCCGCCGAGCCCGCCCGGCACCGCCAGCCGCTCCTCGAGCCACCGCCGCGCCGCCTCGATAGCGCGCCCGCGGAAGGGACGGGGGCCGAGCCGCTCCCAGCCTTTGAGCGCGTCGTCCACGCCGATGAAGAGGTTCTTCCAGATGAAGCGCTTGGGAGAGAAGGGGCGCGGGATGCGCCTGAGCCGCAGGCTCGCCCGCTCGCGCGGCACGGGCCAGAGCTCGTCGAGCCGGCAGGACTCGGCCAGCCGCTTGACGGGCTTGGAGTCCATGAGGATCAGGAGCGGGACGATGACCGTCCGCGACCAGTAGGAGACCTCGTGGAGGTTGAAGTAGGACCAGCGGGGCAGCAGCATGATCTCGACCGGCATGGCCGGCACGCCGCGCCAGTCGTACTCGCCGAAGAGCGCGAGGAGGATCTTGGTGAAGACGTCGGCCTCGACGGGGCCGCCCCAGTCCTGGATGAGCGCCCGCGCCCGCGCCATGGCGGGGTCGTCCACCCCCACGCCCGCCACTTTCATAGCGAAGTAGGCCTTGATGGTCGCCGAGATATTGGCCGGTCCGCCCTCGTAGAGACTCCACCCGCCGTCCGCGACCTGGCACTCCCGCAGGTAGCGCACCATCTTGGCTTCCCGCTCGCGGTCCACCCGGTCCAGGAGATGGCAGAAGAGCAGGTACTCGCTGGTGATGGTGCTATTGGCCTCGAGCTCGCCGAGCCAGTGGCCGTCCGGCGACTGGGCCGCGAGGAGGGCCGACTGGGCCCGGTCGATGGCGGTGTCGATCTCGGACTGGACGATGGTGGGCGGAGTCACGCTTGGCTCCGTGAGTTGTGGGTGGCGCACATCGCCCGATACTAGCACAGCCCTCGCCTGGTCGGCACCCGCAACGCGTTGAAAACCCGCAGGAAGTCCGCTAAGGGCGCCGCCATGGCCCACCAGGCCCCCGGCTGGCCGATTTTGCTCGCGGGGACGCTTCTGCTGCGCCCGTACGTCTTCATCTTTCTCGCCGCCTTCCTCGTTCTGGCAGGGCGCGATCTTGGGTGGCGCCGGGCCTTCGGGTGGCTCGGCTGGGGCTGGGCCGTCGCCTTCGCGGCCGAGTACGCGTCGACCCGCATCGGCATCCCGTTCGGCCTCTTCCACTACACGGGCGAGACCGCGTGGCGTGAGCTCTTCGTCTCGAACGTGCCGTTCTTCGACCCGCTGTCCTTCCCGTTCCTGGCCTACGCCTCGTACTGCGTGGCGCGCTGGGCGCTGGGGCAGGCCCGCGGCTGGGCGCCGGCCGCGCTCACCGGGGCGCTGATGATGCTGTTGGACGTCGTGGTGGACCCGCTCGCGGTCCGCGGGAAGTCCTGGTTCCTCGGCCGCATCTTCTACTATACCGAGCCGGGCACCTACTTCGGGGTGCCGCTGTCCAACTTCGCCGGCTGGTTCCTTGTCGGCTGGGCGATTGTCGGCGGCTACCTCTGGGCGGTCGGCAGGCGGCCACAGGCCCTGGGCTCGCCGTTGGGGGGTATCGGCCTCTACTACGGGGTTGTCCTCTTCAACCTCGGGATCACCGGCTGGATCGGAGAGAGGGTCCTGCTGGGGGCCGGAATCCTCGTGCATGTGGCCGTTTTTCTGCTAGTCTATGCTCTCAAGGCCATATCGGTGACACGCGGCTGGACGGTTGAGCGGCCCGCGGGGGAGCGGGCTGCCGTGATCACGACAACGATAGACGAAAGAGGTTACTAAGCAGATGAGCGTGCCGGTCTCCCAGATGTACACCGTCGCGAGCTACGTCCTCCAGCAGAAGCTCCGCCGCCGGAAGCGCTACCCATTCGTCCTGATGCTCGAGCCCCTGTTCCGGTGCAACCTCGCGTGCGCGGGCTGCGGGAAGATCCAGTACCCGGCCCAGATCCTGAAGAAGCACCTGACCGTGGAGCAGTGCCTCGCGGCCGTGGCGGAGTGCGGGGCGCCCATCGTGAGCATTCCGGGCGGCGAGCCGCTCATGTACCCCGACATCGACAAGCTGGTGGCCGAGCTCGTCAAGCTCAAGAAGTACATTTACCTCTGCACCAACGCCATCCTGCTCAAGGAGAAGCTCCACCTCTTCACGCCGTCCAAGTATCTGACGTTCAGCGTGCACATGGACGGGCTGCGGGAGGAGCACGACGAGGCGGTCTGCCGGGACGGCGTCTTCGACGAGGCGGTCGAGGGAATCAAGGCCGCGCTCCAGCGCGGGTTCCGCGTGACGACGAACACGACGCTCTTCGACGGCGCCTCGCCGCTCAGGATGCGCGAGTTCTTCGACGAGATGATGGACCTGGGAGTCGAGGGCATGATGCTCTCGCCCGGGTACAGCTACTCGAAGGCGCCCGACCAGGAGCACTTCCTGCACGAGACGCGCACCAATCAGCTCTTCAGCGAGATGCTCTCGAAGCCGAAGCGGCGCTGGAAGTTCAACCAGTCGCCGCTCTTCCTGCGCTTCCTCATGGGCAAGAAGGACTTCGAGTGCACGCCCTGGGGCAACCCCACCTTTAATATGTTCGGCTGGCAGCGCCCCTGCTACCTGCTCCAGGAAGGCTATGCCGCCAGCTTCCAGGAGCTGATGGACGGCACGAAGTGGGAAAACTACGGCAAGAAGAGCGGCAACGAGAAGTGCCGCGACTGCATGGTCCACTGCGGGTACGAGGCGACCGCGGTCGACCACACGTTCAGCTCGCTCAAGGGCTTCGCCGAGACCGTCTCGGTCACGCTCTCCGGAAAGCTGTAGTCCCATGAGTTTCGAGGGGTGGGTGCCGCAGATCAACGACTACACGTCCCTCCGAGAGGTGGTCGATTTCGCCTTTGACTACCGCGGCAACACGACGGTCGTGAAGAGGGACGGCGGCGAAATCGTCGGCTACATCTTCAACCGGGAGGCCGACGCGCCCGAGGCCTTCATCCAGCTCTTCGACGAGCAGGGAGACGGCCCCTTCACCATCCCCTACCGTGACATTGCCACCATCAAGTTCACCGGCAAGGACCCCGCGGCCGGCAACAGCTGGAAGGCCTGGGTCGAGCGCAAGGAGAAGGAGAGGGCGCTCCGGGCCGCGGCGTCCGGCGCCGACCGGCTTGGTCGCGATCCTGGTCCTGACGGCGGTTGAGCTCGAGGCTCGGGCCCTGGCCCGGGCGCTCTCCCTGCCGTTGCTGCCGTCCTTGTCGTTCCCCG
>JAUSJX010000140.1 GCA_030647435.1 Candidatus Rokuibacteriota bacterium | reverse complement strand
CCCCAGGCCCTTCGTCCTCGCCGCGCGCCCGACGGCCATGAGCACCCGCGCGGCCGTGAGCGTCTCGCGCTTGCCTTCGGCGTCGATCTCCACGGCGACGCTTCCCTTGCCCGGCGTGACCTTCACGACCTTGACGCCCGTGCGCACCGTCACGCCCCGGCGCGTGAAGAGCCGCGCGATCAGGGCCCCCGCCTCCTCGTCCTCCACGGGCAGCACGCGCGGCAGCGCCTCGAGGACGGTCACCTCCACGCCGTAGGCGCGGTAAACGTCAGCGAACTCCATGCCGACAGCTCCTGCGCCGATCACGATCAGCGAGGCGGGCCGGATCTCGGAGCGGACCGCGCCGTTGGAGGAGATCACCCGGGTCTCGTCTATGGTGACGCCGGGCAGCGACTTGGGCTCGGAGCCCGTGGCGAGGATGATCGCCCGGCGAGCTTCGAGGACCTCCACGCCGTCCTTGCCCTTGACCTCGACGACGCTCTTCGACTTGAGGGAGCCCACGCCCGCGACGAGGGTGATCTTGTTCTTGCGGAAGAGGAACTCGACGCCCTTGGCCATGCGGTCGGCGACGCGCCGTGAGCGCTGGATCGCCTGGCCGTAGTCGGCCCGCCACTCCCCGACCGTGATGCCGAACTCTTCTGCCCGGTGGAAAAGGTCTACTACTTCGGCGTTTCGCAGGAGGGCCTTGGTGGGAATGCACCCCCAGTTGAGGCAGACGCCGCCGGGCCTGTCGTCTTCCACCGCGCCGACCGAGAGGCCGAGCTGGGCGCAGCGGATCGCGGCGACGTAGCCGCCGGGACCCGTGCCGACCACGACGACGTCGAAAGCCTGGGTGGCCACCGCCTACGCCGCCTTCTTCACGGACGCTTCTCCAGCGTGCTAGCCGCCCCCTCACCCTGTCCCTCTCCCCCTTCGGGGGCGAGGGGATCGACAACAGCCCCCTCTCCCTCGGAGAGGGAGAGGGTCGGGGTGAGGGCGGCGCTGTGTTCGCGGATCATGCGGACTACACGAGTAGCCGGAGGGGCTCTTCCAGGAGCCGCTTCACGTCCTGGAGGAAGCGGGCGCCCATGGCGCCGTCCATCACGCGGTGGTCGCAGGAGATGGTCATCTTCATGCGGCGCCCGACGCGGAGCTGGCCGCCTTCGGCCACGGGCTTCTCGAGCACGGACCCAACCGCGAGAATGGCGCCCTCGGGCGGGTTGATGATCGCCGAGAACTCCTCGACGTCGTACATGCCGAGGTTGGAGATGGAGAAGGTCGCTCCGGAGAGCTCCTGGACGCGGAGCTTGCCGCCCCGCGCGCGCTCGGCCAGGTCACGGGCCTCGACGGCGATCTGCGCCAGCGGCTTGGCGTCGCAATCGCGCAGCACGGGCGTGATCAGCCCCTCCTCGAGGGCGACGGCGAGGCCGATGTGGGCGCGGTGGAAGACGCGGATACTCTGCCCTTGGAGCTGTGCGTTCACGCCGGGGTTCTTGAGCAGCGCCAGCGAGCAGGCCTTGACGACCATGTCGGTGACGGAGACCTTCGGCTGCCCCTCGAGGGCGTTCAGCTCGGCGCGGAGCGCCCAGGCGCGGTCCATCGAGACTTCCGACGTGACGTAGAAGTGCGGCACCGGGCCCTTGGAGAGCGGCATCCGCTTGGCGATGATGGCGCGCATCGAGCTGAGCGGCCTGTCCTCGAACTCGGCGCCCGTCCGGGGCGGGATCACGAATTGTGGCCGTGCCGGCGCCGCAGCGGGCGCCGCTGGGCTCGGGCCGGCCGCGGCAGCGGGACGGGGCGACACGGCGGCGGACTCGACGTCGCGCCTCACGATGCGACCGCCGGGACCTGTCCCCTGGATCAATCGCAGGTCCACGCCGGACTGGGCGGCGACCTTGCGGGCCAGCGGCGAGGCCTTGACCCTGCCGCCTGCCGGCGCCCCCACAGAGGACACCGCCGCCATCGGCACCACGGCGCTCGTCTCCGGCACCGACCGGTAGGACTCCATGGCCGGCAGCGGGGCCGGCAGCGGGGCCGCCGCCGGAGCCGACGCGGGAGCCGGAGGCGGCGGAGCGGCGGAGGCGACGGCGCCGATGTCATCCGCGGCGTCGGCGATCACGCCGATCAGCTCGCCCACCGGCACCTGCCCGCCCTCGTGGACCACGATCTTGCGCAGGACACCACCGCCGAAGGCCTCGATCTCCACGTTGGCCTTGTCGGTCTCGATCTCGGCGATGACGTCGCCGCCCTTGATGGCGTCGCCTTCCTTCTTCAGCCACTTGATGACCTTGCCGGTCTCCATGGCCTCGCTGAGCTTGGGCATTATGACCTTGGTGATCATGCGCACACCTTTCGGATAGCCGCGGCGATCTTTGCCTTGGAGGGGGTCTTGAGCAGCTCGAGGTTCTTCGCGTAGGGCATGGGCGCGTTCTCGCCTGTGATGCGGCAGACCGGCGCGTCGAGGTCGTCGAAGGCCTCTTCCTGGATGGTGGCGGCGATCTCCGACCCCATGCCGGCGAAGCCCGCGCCCGCCTCGATCACGGCGCAGCGGTGGGTCTTGCGCACCGAGCCCAGGATCGTGGCCGTGTCCATCGGGCGCAGGGTCCGCGGGTCGACGATCTCGATGGAGATGCCGTCCTTGGCGAGCTCCTCGGCGACCTCGAGGGCGCGGTAGAGCATGCCCATGTACGCGACGACGGTGATGTCGGTGCCCTCACGGCGGATTGCGGCCTGGCCCAACGGGATCAGGAAGTCCGGGTCCTCGGGCACCTCGCCCTTGATGGCGTACAGCGTCTCGGACTCGATGAAGATGACCGGGTTGTCGTCCCGGATGGCGGACTTGAGCAGGCCCTTGGCGTCGGCCGGCGTCGAGGGGCGGACGACCTTGAGCCCCGGCACGTGGTAGAAGTACACTTCCATGCTCTGCGAGTGCTGCGCCGCGAGCTGCGAGGCGGGCCCGCCGGGGCCGCGGATGACGATGGGGATGTTGTACTGGCCGCCCGACATGTAGCAGAGCTTGGCGGCCGAGTTCACGATCTGGTCGAGCGCCAGGATGGAGAAGTTGAACGTCATCATCTCGATCACGGGGCGCAGCCCCAGCATGGCCGAGCCCACGCCGACCCCGGTGAAGCCCGACTCGCAGATCGGCGTGTCGATGATGCGCTTCTCCCCGAACTCTTTGAGGAGGCCCTGCGTCACCTTGTAGGCGCCCTCGTAGAGGCCGACCTCTTCGCCCATGACGTAGACGCGCGGGTCGCGGCGCATCTCCTCTCTCAAGGCCAGGTTGAGCGCTTCGCGATACGTCATGACGGCCATCGCGCTAGTCCTTGTACACGTCTGTGAAGAGCTCTTCCGGCGCGGGCGGGGGCGAGGCTTCGGCGAAGGCGACGGCCTCGTCCACCTGATCGCTCACGGACTTCTCGATCATCTTGATGTCGGCGGCGGTCAGCGCCCCGTCCTTCACGCAGCGCTCGGAGAAGAGCTCGATCGGGTCGCGCAGCTTCTCGCGCTCGACCTCCTCCTTGGTGCGGTAGATCGCGCCCGCCGGGTCCCGCATCGAGTGCCCCCGGAAGCGGTAGGTGCGCGCCTCGATGAGGGCCGGGGACCGGTCCCGCCGCGCCCGCTCCACGGCCCGCCCGACGCATTCGCGCACCGCCAGCACGTCCATGCCGTCCACCGGCTCGCCGTGAATGCCGTACGTCTCGGCGAAACGCCAGATCTCCGTCTGCGCGAGGGCCCGGTGGATGGCCGTGCCCATGGCGTAACGGTTGTTCTCGCAGATGAAGAGGACCGGCAGCTTCCAGAGCGCCGCGAGGTTAAGCGACTCGTGGAACTCGCCCGCCGGCACCGCGCCGTCGCCGAAGAAGCAGAGCACCACCTGGTCACCGCCCTGGTACTTGATGCCGAAGCCGGCGCCGGCCGCCAGCGGCAGGTGGGCGCCGACGATGCCGTGGCCGCCGAGGAAGTTGACGCTCTTGTCGAAGAGGTGCATGGAGCCGCCCTTGCCGTGGCTGAGCCCGTCGCGCCGTCCGAAGAGCTCGGCCATGATGCGCTTCGGGTCGGAGCCCTTGGCAAGGCAGTGGCCGTGCTCGCGATAGGACGACACGGAGTAGTCGTCCGGGCGCAGCGCGGACGTGGCGCCGACCGCCACGGCCTCCTGGCCGATGTAGAGGTGCAGGAACCCGCCGATCTTGCCCATTGAGTACATCTCGGCGGCCTTCTCCTCGAAGCGCCGGATCAGCTGCATCTGGATGAGGAGTTTCCCGGCCAGCGCGGCGTCGAGCCTGGCGCTGGGGACCGCGGCCTTCGTTTGCGCCATTACGCTACCCCCGCATCAGCGACAGCTCGTCCACCGAGAGGCGGCGGCGGAGCCGGAAGATGGCGACGATGATCGCGAGCCCGACCGCGACTTCCGCGGCGGCCACGCACAAGACGAAGAACACGAGCACCTGTCCGTCGACGGAGCCGTGGCGCTGGCCGAAGGCCACGAGGGCGAGATTGGCGGCGTTGAGCATGATCTCGATCGACATGAAGATCACGAGCGGGTCGCGCCGGACCAGCACGCCCAGCACGCCGATGACGAAGAGGACGGCCGAGAGCCCGACGTAGTCGGACGTGGGGACCATGCTACGCCGTCCTGCGCTTGGCCAAGGCCATCACGCCGACCAGGGCGACTAGGAGCAGCACCGACGTGACCTCGAACGGGAAGAGGTAGTCCGTGAAGAGCGCCCGGCCGATCGCGGCCACGCCGCCGGGCACGGCCGCCGCCGGCGCTTGGCCCTTGAACAGCGCCGAGCGCAGCATCACCGCCAGGAGGACGAGCAGGAGCCCCCCCACCGGCACGGCGAGCAGGCGCTGCGAGCGCAGCGGGTCGGGGCCGGTCTCCTCCTTGCCCGGGATCAGCACCATGATGGCGAAGACGAAGAGGACGGCGATGGCGCCGGCGTACACGATGACCTGCGCGGCCGCGAGGAACTCGGCGCGCATCTTGAGGAAGAGCGCGGCCAGCGTCGCGAGATGCGCCACGAGGAAGAGCGCGCTGTGAATGGGGTTGCGCCTCAGCACGACGCCCACGGCCGAGCCGACGGCCATCACCGCGAGGATCCAGAACGCGATTTGTCCCGGCGTCATCAGGGCATGCTCCGCTTGGGCAGTGCGCCCCGCTCGAGGGGCATGCCCCGGTCGGCGGGGATGGGCACGGGCGAGGTCGGGGCGCCGTTGTGCCCGGCGGGCTCGAGCGCCAGCAAGGTCTCCTTCGTGTAGATCATCCCGCCGCGGCTGTAGGAGGAGAACTCGAGGATGCCCGTGTCCATGCGGATGGCGTCCTCGGGGCACGCCTCGACGCAGTAGCCGCAGAAGACGCACTTGCCGAGGTCGATGTCGAAGCGCTCGGGCACCTTCTCGATCTCGGGGTTCGGGTGCTCCGAGGCCACGATGTAGATGCAGTGGGCCGGGCAGACCGTCTCGCACATCATGCAGGCGACGCAGCGGGGCGAGCCGTCCTCGCGCCGCACGAGGCGGTGGAGGCTCCTGAGCCGCGCCGCGTAGGGCCGCCGCTCGTCCGGGTACTGGATGGTGACGGCACCGTGGGCGCTCTTGACGCCGAAGACCGTGTGCAGCGTGTGCCGCCACATGTTGGCGAAGAAGCGGATGCCCGTCAGCTTGAGCCCCAGCAGCACCTCGACCAGGTAGAAACGCTGGAAGAAGCCGAGGCGGCTCGAGTGCCGCGCGTCCGCCGGCGTGTTCGAGCGCTGGTAAGGCGACGCCATGGCTCAGGCCTTTCCCAGGAGCAGGAGCACGAGCCCCGTCAGCACGATATTGAGGATGGACAGCGGGAAGAGACCCAGCCAGCCCAGCCGCATCGCCTGGTCGTAGCGGAAGCGGGGCAGCGTCCAGCGGATCAGCATCAGGAACCAGATCAGGACGGACACCTTCGTCAGGAACGCACCGACCTGGAGCGCCGTCACCAGGAGGTGCGGGAGCGGCACCTCGAGTCCCCACGGGAAGGCGAAGCCGGAGGACGCCAGGTACGGCACCTGCCAACCGCCCAGGAAGAGCGCGGTCGTCATGCCCGCGATCACCACGGTCTCGAGGAAGTCCGTCATCATAAACATGCCGAACTTCATGCCGCTGTACTCCACGAAGTAGCCGATGATCTCCGACTCGCCCTCGGGCGTGTCGAACGGGATGCGCTTGGTCGCCGCGATGCCGGCCGTGAGGAAGAGGAAAAAGGCCAGCGGCTGCGTCAGGATGCCCCAGGCGGGGACCCACCTGCCGAAGTACTGCGGCAGGAGCGGCAGCCCCTGGGCGCGGGCGATGTCCTGCATGTTGAGCGAGCCGTAGACCATCACGACACCCATGATCGAGGCGCCGATGGCGACCTCCGCCGAGATCATGAGCGCAGCGGCGCGCTGGGCGCCCAGGAGCGCGTAGTTGTTGGCCGAGGACCAGCCCGCCATCATGAGCCCGTAGACGCCGAGGGAGAGCATCGCCAGCACGTAGAGGACGCCGACGTTCAGCGTCACCGCCTGGAGCTGGATCTCGCGCCCGGCGATCCGGAGCGTGTCGCCGAACGGGATCGAGGCGAAGGCGGCCAACCCGAAAAAGACCGACACGAACGGCGCCAGCGTGAACATCAGCCGGTCGGCGCGTCCCGGCATGAAATCTTCCTTCGTCAGCAACTTGAGGACGTCGGCCAGCGGGTGGAGCAGGCCCAGGATGCGGATACCGAAGATGCTCGCACGGTTGGCGCCGATCCGGTCCTGCATGATGGCCGACTGCTTGCGCTCGACCCAGCCCAGGATCCCGCCGAAGTTGAGCACCACGAACATGGTGAAGGCGACGGGCAGGGCGATCAGCAGGAGATCGAGAGCCGTGCCGCTCATGCCTTCACCGTCGCGCCCGCGTCGCCGATGCCGCGATAGGTCATGCCCGCGAAGGCCGGCACGGTCGATGCGAGCGCGTTGAAGACCTGCTCGGAGCGCTCGGCGACGAAGACAGGGTCCTGGAAGCCCAGGGCCTTCCCGACGAAGGACAGGATCATCCAGTCGGGCCATGCCTCTCCCGGGGGCGTGAGCGCGGTGCGGAAGCGCTGGACGCGCCCCTCGAAATTCGTGAAGGTGCCCTCGCACTCGACGTAGGCGGCGCTCGGCAGCACGAGGTGCGCCCGCGCTGAAACCTCGCCCGCGCTGGAGGTGCCCTGGAAGACCACGGTCTCGGCACCCTCGAGGGCTTCCAGCACCTCGGCCTCCGGCCAGGCCGCGGCCCAGAGGTCGTGGTGGAAGACCCAGAGGAGCTTGAGCTGCTTCTCGCGCGCGGCGCGCAGCATCCCGGCCGCGTCCAGCCCCCCCTGCCCAGGGCCGATGCCGAGCAACTCCGCGCCGCGGCTGTTGGGATTTTTGTCGGCGCGGATCAGGAAGTTGTCCTCGTCGCCCGGCGCGCGCGGCGGCACCCGAAAGTCGATGTTCCGCACTCCCAGCTGCTCGGCGAGCCGCCGCAGGACCCAGAGGTCTTCATTCGACATCTGGGGCGAGGCGAGGAAGCCGATCTCCTCGGGCCGCGTGCGCTGCAACGTCGTGACGAGCTCGGGCAGGGCGCGGTCCCACGATACTTCCGTCGCCTGCGCGCCGGCGCGATGGAGCGGCTGGGCGAGCCGGCTCTTGTCGTCGATCCACTTGAAGCCGTAGCGGCCGGCGTCGCAGATCCACCACTTGTTGACGTCCGCGTTGAAGCGGGGCTTGAGCCGCGCCACGCGCCGGCCCTCGTTGTGGTGGGTCCGGTGCTTGTTGGTGTGGACCTCGATGTTGCAGCCGCGGGCGCAGCCGTTGCAGACGCTCTTGGCCGTGTCGAGGTACCAAACACGCACCTGGAAGCGGAAGTCGCGGTCCGTCAGCGCGCCCACCGGGCAGATGTCGATGACGTTGCCCGAGTACTTGTTCTCGAGCGTCTTGCCCGGGAAGAGGCCGATCTCGGACTGGTCGCCCCGGTGGAAGATGCCGAGCTCGCCGGTGTGCGTCACCTCGTCGCAGTAGCGGACGCAGCGCGAGCAGAGGATGCAGCGCTCGGCGTCGAGGATGACGTGGGGGCCGAGCGGCACGGCCTTCGGCTTGTGGACCTTCTCGTCCGTCATCCGCGAGTCGTACAGGCCGTGCTTCATGTAGTAGATCTGGAGGAAGCACTCGCCCGCCTGGTCGCACACGGGGCAGTCCAGCGGATGGTTGATCAGGTGGAACTCCATCATCGAGCGCCGGGTCTCCTTGACCCGCTCGGTCTCGGTGTGGACCACCATGCCCTCGGCCGCCTGGATGTTGCACGCGATCTGCGGGCGCGGCACCTTGTCGATGTCCACCATGCAGAGCCGGCACTGGCCGGCGATCGAGAGCGCCGGGTGGTAGCAGTAGTGCGGCACCTCGGCGCCGGCGGCCTTCGCGGCCTCGATGAGGTTGGTCCCCTCCGGGACCTCGACCTCTTTCCCGTTGATCGTGAGCTTAGGCATGGGCCCCACTAAGGATCAGGTCCTCGAACTCCGAGCGGAACTTCTCGATGTAGCTGATGTACGGCCCGACGGCGCCGTCGTAGAACGCGCAGATGGTCGTCCCGGCGCCGCGCTTCGCGACGTCCAGGATCGTGTCCAGGTCCTCCTTGCGCCCCTTGCCCTCGATGATGCGCCGGGACATCTTGTAGATCCACCCGGTGGACTCCCGGCACGGCGTGCACTGGCCGCAGCTCTCGTGCGCGTAGAAGCGCGCGACGACCATGAGCGCCTCGGGAATGGACACGGTCTCGTCCATCACGATGACGCCGGCGGAGCCGATCATGGAGCCCTTGCTCTTTGGCCCGTCGACATCCATCTGGATGTCGATCTCGTCGGGCGTCAGGATGGCGGCCGACGAGCCGCCCGGCACCACGGCCTTGAGCTTCTTGCCTCCACGGATACCGCCACAACGATCGTAGATCAGCTGCCGCAGCGTGATCGACACCGGCGCTTCGACCACGCCGGGCGTCACGACGTGCCCGGACACGGAGTACAGCCTGGTGCCGCCCTGGCTCTTGGTGCCCAGGCCCGCGAACCACGCAGCACCCCGGTTGATGATGTGCGGCACCGCCATGATGGTCTCGACGTTGTTGACGATGGTAGGCCGACCGAACGCTCCCTTGATCGCGGGGAACGGCGGCTTGATCTTGGGCCACCCCTTCTTCCCCTCGAGGGAAGACAGGAGCCCCGTCTCCTCGCCGCAGATGTAGGCGCCGGCGCCGCGGTGGAGCACGATGTCGAAGTCGAAGCCGGAGCCCTGGATGTTCTTGCCGAGGAGCCCCGCCGCGTAGGCTTCCTTGACCGCGCCGTCCAGGATCCGCCACGGCTTGACGTACTCGCCGCGGATGTAGACGAAGCCCGTATGCGAGTCGATGGCGCGTGCCGCGATGACCATCCCCTCGATGAGGGCGTGCGGGTCCCGCTCCATGAGGAAGCGATCTTTGAACGTGCCGGGCTCGCCCTCGTCGGCGTTGATCACGAGATACCTGGGCGCCGTCGAGCCTTTCGGGATGAAGCCCCACTTGACGCCCGTCGGAAATGCCGCGCCGCCGAGTCCACGCAGATTGGCCTTCTTGACCTCCTCGGTGATCGCCGCGGGCTCCATCCCGAACGCCTTCGGCAGCGCCGTGTAGCCGCCCTGCTCCCGGTACCGCGTGAGCGTGTGCGAGTCCGCCAGGTGGAAGTTGCGGGTAAAGATCTTCTCAGTCATGGTCACTCACGAGCACTCGTGAGGAGGATCTGACAGTTGCCCTCCGAGGTTGAGCGTATCGAATGAGACACACGATCGGCGAAACGGCCGCATGATATGATCGCGGCTGGTCGTTGAGGAGGCCAAACATGGCAGTAGTGCTCAAGCCTGCGGAGATCAAGCTCACGGCCATCATCGAGCCGGCCGAGGGAGCGTTCGTCGCGCTCTGCCCGGAGCTCGACCTCGCCACCGAAGGTGACACGCCCGACGCGGCCCTCGCCGACCTCGTCGAGATGGCCCTCGATTACTCCGAGCAGTACACGGCCGAGTTCGACCGGTTCAGTCAGAGCCCCAACCGGGCACCTCACGCGCCGTACATCCGGGCGCTCAGAGCCACGCCGACCCCAGCCGGAGCGCGCGCACTCTTCGACTGACGGATGGCAACGGCCACCTACCGGGAGTTCCGGGTGGTCATTCAGCGTGCCGGCTTTCGACGGGTCCGGCTGAGCCACCAGATGGCACGGGACATTCCGACCCCTCTCTTCCGTCAGATGCTCAAGCAGGCCCGCCTGACACAGGCCGAGTTCCTCGCCCTGCTCCGCGGTCAGTAGCGCGATGTCAGTCACTTCAGGCCCTCGAGGATGCGGTCGACTTTCTCCGGCGTCAGGTTGCCCTCGTAGCGGTCGTCCACCTGCATCATCGGCGCCTGCTCGCAGGCGCAGAGGCATTCGACGGTGAGGAAGGTGATCCCGCCGTCCGGCGTGGTCTCTCCGGGAGCGACTCCAAGCCGCTCCTCGAGGTGCCCGATGATGCCCTTGGCGTTCATGAGGTGGCAGGAGAGGTTGTGGCAGACGGACACGACGTGCCGTCCCTTGGGCTTCTGGAAGAAGAGCGTGTAGAAGGTCACCACCTCGTGGACGTGGGCCGGGCTCATCTCAAACAGCCCCGCGACGTATTCCTCCACCTCGAGCGACACGTAGCCATACGCCTCTTGTGCCAGGTGCAGCACGGGCAGGAGCGCGCCCTGCTTGTCCGGGTAGAGCCCCTGGAGCCGCCTGACCTCGGCCAGCTGCTCGGGCGTGAACTCGGGCCGCCGCGCGTCAGCGGTCAAGCTCGCCTCCGATCATGTTCACCGACCCGAAGGTGGGAACGATGTCGGCGACCATCTGCCCCTCGATCATGCGCGGCAGCGCGGCCACGGGCGGCAGGCACGGCGGGCGGCAGCGCACGCGGTACGGCCGGTCGCCGCCGTCGGAGACGACGTAGAAGCCGAGCTCGCCGTTGGCGCCCTCGGCCGCGAAGTAGGCCTCGCCCGCGGGCGGCCTGATGCCGTAGCCGTCCATCACGAGCATGAAGTGGTTCATCAGCCCCTCGATGGAGCCGTATGTCGTCTCCTTCGGGGGCAGGACGACCCTCTTGTCGGCGACGTTCACCCGTTCCTGCGCGGCGCGCCCCTGCCCCTGGAGATTGGGCGAGAGCGTGATGGGCAGCAGCAGCAGCCCTTCGGTCTTGCCCTGCTTGCCCCGGTCCACGTACGCGTCCACGGGAATCTCGCGGCCCTCGAAGTCCACGTTGATGGCGCCGCCCGGCATACGCTCAAGCGCCTGGTCCACCATGCGCATGGACTGCTCCATCTCGGCCATGCGGACGAGGTAGCGGTCGAAGTTGTCGCCGTTCTTCCCGAGCGGCACCTCGAACTCGACGCGGTCGTACGCCCAGTAGGGCTGGACGCGGCGGAGGTCGAAGGGCACGCCGGCCGCGCGGAGCAACGGCCCCGTGATGCCCCAGGCGATGCTCTCCTCGGCGGAGAGCGCCCCCACGCCGACCATGCGGTCCATGAAGATCCGGTTGCCGGTGATGAGCGTGTGGACTTCCGAGAGCACCTGCCGCACTTCGGCGAAGGCCTTCCGCACCTTGATGCCGAAGCCCTCGGGCAGGTCGGCCTTGACGCCGCCGACCCGGCCGTAGGAGATGGTCAGCCGCGCGCCTGTGACGTCCTCGACCAGCTCCCAGAGGAATTCGCGCGCCTTGATCATGTACAGGAAGACCGTGAAGGCGCCCAGCTCCATGGCGGAGGCGCCCACGCACGTCAGGTGGTCGCAGACCCGCGAGATCTCGCTCATGACCACACGGATGTACTTGCAGCGCTCGGTGATCTCGATGTCGAGGAGCTTCTCGACGGCCGAGGCGTAGGCGAAGTTGTTGATCAGCGGCGAGACGTAGTTGAGGCGGTCCGTGAAGGGGATGGCGTTGTTGTACGGGCCGATCTCGCATTCCTTCTCGAACGCGCGGTGCAGGTAGCCGATCTCGACGTCGGTCTTGACCACGACCTCGCCGTCGAGCTCGGCGAAGATGCGGATGATGCCGTGCATGGCCGGGTGCGCCGGGCCCAGGTTGACATAGAGGTTCTGGCTGCCGCTGCCGGCGCCGGGGCCTTCCCCCAGGAACAGCTCGCGCGCGGTGCGTTCCGGCATGGCTATCTCCGAACCATTTCAGCGCTCATCTCGTCATGATTCAACTCAGCCCTCGTCTCGCGGCTATACCGCTCATCTCGAACGTCCACGCCTGCGGCTCGTCGGCCATGTCTCGCCTCGCACTACACATTGGGCCCGATGAGCGGTTGGCGGCGCTCGATGGGGTAGTCCTTGCGGAGCGGGTGGCCGACGAACTCTTCGTACATCAGGAGGCGTCTCAGGTCCGGATGGCCCTCGAACCGGATGCCGAACATGTCCCACACCTCGCGCTCGAACCAGTTGGCGATGGGCCAGAGCCCCGTGGCGGTGGGCACGGACGCCGCGTCCTGCTCGACTCGCACCTTCAACCTAACCCGATGGTTGTGCGGGACGGAGTACAGGTGGTACACGACGTCGAAGCGCGGCCCGTCCTCGCGGCCTGGGAACTTGAGGTAGTCCACGGCGGTGAGATCCATCAGCATGTCGAAGCGGAGTAGGGCGTCGTCCCGGCAGTACCCGAGCGCGTCGACGATGCCCTCGCGGGTAACGACGGCCGTGTGATCGCCGTGGTGCTCGTGGGTCTCGAGCACCCGCGCGCCCAGGCGCGCGCGCAGCCGCGCGAGAATGGCGGATCCGTCCATGATCGGGCCTAGTAGCGCTGCGCGCCCGCGGCGATCTTGTCCTGCAGCTTCATCAGGCCGTCGATGACGCTTTCGGGACGGGGGGGACAGCCGGGGATGTAGACGTCCACCGGGATGATGGTGTCTATCCCCTGGACCGTCGCGTAGTTGTTGTAGAAGCCGCCCGTGCAGGTGCAGACACCGAAGGCGACCACCCACTTGGGCTCGCACATCTGGTCGTAGATGCGCTTGAGCACGGGCGCCATCTTGTGGCTGATGGTGCCCACGACGAAGAGCACGTCGGCCTGGCGCGGTGAGAAGCGCGGCAGCCCCGCGCCGAACCGGTCGACATCATAGTGCGAGCAGGCGGTGGCCATGTACTCCATGCCGCAGCACGCCGTCACGAACGGGTACTGGAAGATGGAGAACTTGCGCGCCCAGCCGATCGCCTCGTCGAGCTTGGAGGTGAAAAAGGTCCCTACTCCCATTCGAGCCCCCGCTTTTGCCAGATGTAGAGGAAGCCGAGCATCAGGATGCCCAGGAAGACGAGCATGACCGAGAAGCCGAACCAGCCGAGGCTCCTGAACACCGTCGCCCACGGCCAGACGAACAGCAGCTCGATGTCGAAGATGATGAAGAAGATGGCGATGGTGGAGAACTTGATGGCGAAGCGTCCCTCGGGCAGCGCGATCGGATCTTTGCCGCACTCGAAGGGCTCCATCTTGGCCGCCGAGTAGCGCCTGGGCGCGATCAGCAGCGGGATGCCGAGCAGCGCCCCCGCCACCAGCGCGGACACCGCGAACACCATCAAGATCGACACATACTCCACGTCAGCGCGCCGATGCCGTGCCGGCGAGCTGGCCCTTGGCATGATAGGAGGAGCGCACCAGCGGCCCCGACTCGACGTGGGCGAAGCCGATGGCGCGTCCGGCTTCACCGAGCTCGGCGAACTCCTCGGGCGTGTAGTAGCGCGCGACCGGCAGGTGCTGCGCCGACGGCCTCAGGTACTGGCCGAGGGTCAGGATGTTGACGTCCGCCTGGCGCAGGTCGCGCATCGTTTCGAGCAGCTCGTCGCGCTCTTCGCCCAGACCGAGGATGATGCCGGACTTGGTCAGCAGGCGCGGCGCCGCCCGCCGCGCCCGGCGGAAGAGCTCCAGCGTGCGCTCATAGCGGCCGCCGTGGCGCGCGAGCTTGTAGAGGCGCGGCACCGTCTCCGTGTTGTGGTTGAGGATGTCCGGCGCCGCGTCGATCACGATCTGGAGGGCTTCGGATTTGCCCTGGAAGTCGGGGATCAGCAGCTCGACGCGGCAGGCGGGCACAAACCGCCTGATCGCCCGCACCGTCGCCGCGAAAACGCCCGCCCCGCCGTCGGCCAGGTCATCGCGGTTCACCGACGTGATGACGACGTGCTCGAGGCCGAGCTCGCCCACCGCGCGCCCCACGCGCTCCGGCTCCTCGCGGTCCTCCCACACGGGCTTGCCGTGCGCGACCGCGCAGTAGCCGCAGTTCCGCGTGCAGACATCCCCGAGGATCATGAACGTCGCGGTCGAATCCTCCCAGCACTCGCCGATGTTCGGGCAGTGCGCCTCCTCGCAGACCGAGTGGAGGTTCCACTCGCGCATGAGCCCCTTGAGTCGTATGTAGTTGGGCCCGCCGGGCGCGCGGACTTTCAGCCAGGCCGGCTTTGGGAGCCACGCCGGCTTTGGCGCTGTCGGCGGCCCGGACGGCTCGAGGAGGGGAAGCGGAAGTCCCATGGAAGTTTGTCCTTTTTCCCGTTTGGTCACGGTCATTATGGCACACCTTTCACAAGCGCAAAAGGCCCTCCGCGGGCGACGACATACGGGAGCGCCACGATGACCCAGGCGAGCATCACCACCTCGGAATCGCCGAAGTTGTACTCCGACGTCCCCGCCACGAGAAAGCCCGTGATGGCCGCGATGCTCCCGGCGACCAGGGCTCGCTCTCCGATGGCGGCCGCCGGCAGGCGCCGAAGGAGTCGCACCGCCTCCGTGTAGAACGCGGCCCAGATCCACAGCCACGCCAGCAAGCCGGCAACACCCAGCTCGACGAGGATCTGGAGCGCGGAGTTGTGCAAATGCCCTGTGCGCTTCCTCAAAGCCTCGGCCTGCGCGTAGTTGCGGTATTCGCGCTTGACGCCGCCCGGCCCCACCCCCAGCCACGGGTGCTCCCGCCACATGGCGATCCCGCTGCGCCACATGTAGATCCGCTCTTTGACGGTGACATCGTCGGGATTCGTCATCGTGACGACACGCTCGCGCAGGTGCTGCGGACCGGCCATGACCACCACGCCCACCACCAGGAACCCGGCTGCCAGGAGCCAGCGCCGCCGCCGGATCGCAGGACAGAGGGCAAGGACGCCCGCAGCGAAGCCGATCCAGGCGCCCCGCGTATATGTCGCCGCCAGCCCCGCGAGGCTCGCGAACCACTCGAACGCGAACCACGGGCGAAAGGTCGTGCCCAGAAGGAGCCGCGGCAGACTCACCAGCAGCGTCAGGCTCAGCACCCCCGCCAGCGTCATGTAGCTGCTGAAGAAGCCGCGGGCACGGGCGCACCGGTGGTAGAGCCAGGCCGGAAGGCCGTAGTCGGCCTCCGGGCCCGGGCAGAGGCTCACCTGCAGGAGTCCGACCACCGCCGCCCCCGCGACGGCGAGCGCCAGCGCCGACAGAAAGCGCTCGGCCCGCTCGGTGGAGTCGAGCTCGTCGGCTGAGACATAGAGGGCAGCGACGAGCAGGAGCTTTTTACAGGCGACCAAGGCCTCGCCCGGATGTGGCGCGAAAAGCGCCGACATCACGCTGACCGCGCCGAACGCCAGTACGGGGCGCCAGAGCGGCCACCGCACGGCTTCGCGAGCCTTGCGACCGCACAGCCTGCCGAGCCAGAACAGCGTCAGCAGGGCGAGCGCGGCTTGGGCGAGCGTGATGGAGAAGCCGAGACCCAGGACAAACGCCGCCAGGAGCGCCCGACGAGCGGTGGCCATCCCCTCGCCGACGGGCACGATGATCCTAGGAGCGTGTCGGAGAAATGAGCGCGAACTGCGCCCAGACGGAACCAGCGGGGGGTTGCGGGATCGTGGATCGGCACCGAGCCGGTTCGAGCCCATGCCCGCGCTGCGGTTTACGCATAGGCAACCTCACGCGCGGCAC